>JANLSP010000579.1:0-2126 GCA_031362485.1 Novosphingobium sp. | reverse complement strand
TCAGCAATTATGGTTCGAGCGCATGCTGGCCAGGGGCTGGACCGCTCCGACCTGGCCTGAGGTATACGGTGGTGCGGGGTTGGAACCCCAATTCGCGGAACTTCTGCAAGAGGAAATGTCAGCGCTTGGGGCCCGCCTTCCGCTCGCCGGCTGGGGGCTGACACTGCTCGGTCCGACTTTGCTGCGTTATGGCAATGAGGCTTTGAAACGCGAACACCTGCCCGCGATCGCACGCGGCGAAATTCGCTGGTGCCAGGGATTTTCCGAACCCAATGCAGGCTCAGACCTTGCATCGCTTGCGACAAGGGCTGACCGGAGTGACACAGGTTTCGTGGTCAACGGGCAGAAGATCTGGACGACCTATGGCGATCAATCTGACCGAATGTTCTGCCTGGTGCGCACCGATCGCGATGCCCCAAAGCATGAGGGCATCAGCTTCATCCTGATCGATATGGCGAGCCCGGGAGTTGTGGCGCGGCCAATCCCACTGATTTCGGGCAGCTGCGAGTTTTGCGAAGTTTTCTTCGACGATGTGGTTGTTGCGGCAGATCAACTTGTCGGAGAATTGAATCGCGGCTGGGAAGTCGCAAAGTTCCTGCTTGGTTGCGAGCGCGAAGTCAGCGGCAGGGTAAAGGCCCAAGGTGCGACATCGCTGGGAGCCATGCTCAAGGGGCAGGGGGTGCATTTGGACCCGGTTCAACGCGACGCCATTGCGCGTTTCGATATCGAGGCCTGGGCATTTTCCGCGCTGCTTTCTGAAATGTCACAGCTCGCCGCGCTGAATCTCGAACGTCCAGGACTGGGTTCTGCGGTCAAATATGTCGGCGCAGAGCTCAACAAGGCGCGGCTGGAGTTGCAAATGGCGGCGCACGGCGCGGACGGATTGTTATGGCAGGGGGGCAACGATGCAGACGGCCTGCTGGCGCGGACGTGGCTGCGAACCAAGGCCAATTCGATTGCCGGCGGCAGCAACGAGATGCAGCTCAATATGGTGGCCCGGCGCGTGCTCGGTCTGCCGGATCGTCCATCAAACCGAATGGGCGAGGCGGGTGCGATTGATCTTGAGGAGGACCTCCAGCTTGTCCGGCAGGCAGTGCGCACAATGCTTGGCGCCGTCGAACCGAAAGCCGATGTGCGCAGTCTGCGCGGTCAGGAACACCAATTCTCGGCTGGACTTTGGCGGGTGCTTTGCGAGGCAGGTTATGGCGCAGTCCTCGCCCCACCCGAAGCCGGGGGCTTGGCGTTTGGTATGGGCGCGGGGTCAGTGATCCTGCAGGAACTTGGCCGAGCCGTTGTCCGTCAGCCCTTCCTTGCTACTTCAGTGGTGGGCATGGCAGGCCTGCGGAGGAGCGGGCGGCGGGCGTTGAGCGATCGCCTCATCGCCGATATGGCTGCCGGTCTGATACGCGTGACGCTGGCGATCGACGAGGGGCCCAAACATGGCCCGTGCAGCCAGCAGACGCTGCGTGAAGCACCCGGCGGAAACTTCGTTTTCAACGGTGCCAAAAGATTTGTACCCGACGCCAACATTTGCGACTTCATCATCACCGCCGTGCGACTGGCGTCCGGCGATTGCGGCATCGCGGTCATACCTGCGGCGGCCAGGGGCGTGTCGATACATCGGCGGATCATGATCGATGAAGGCGACTGGGGCGATATTGATTTTGCCGACGTCGCAATCGAGCGGGATTGCATTCTGGCTAATGGCGAGGAAGCCAGCACAATGCTTCAGGCCATGCTGGACGCGGGCAGGATCGGCGCAGCAGCAGAACTGATCGGTATCGGCGACGAGGTCTGTGAGCGAACAGTGGCGTTCATGAAGGTCCGCCGCCAGTTCGGTCAGTTTCTCTCTGAGTATCAGGCGCTGCAGCATCGCATAGCGCTGGTGCATATCCGGCTGGAACTGGCCCGCGCCGCGCTTCGCGCCGCAGCGCGGCAAATGGACGAGGGCGGCAATTGTTCGGGGGCCGCTGCGGCGGCCAAGTTCCAGGCTGGCGAAGCCGCGACGCTCGCCGTTCGGGAGGCGGTGCAAATCCACGGCGGGATTGCGATGACCGATGCTGCCGATATCGGCTTTTTCATGAAACGCGCCCGCGTGCTCTGCGAATTATACGGAGATGCGGCCT
>JANLSP010000551.1:0-2973 GCA_031362485.1 Novosphingobium sp. | reverse complement strand
CCTCATCGGCCGCGATGGCGAGGCGATGGCGGCGGACCCGGCGCCGTCGGCCGAGGCGCTGAGCGATGCCGCCATGGCAATGGTGCCGCGCTTCGAGGCGGCGGGCTTCCGGCTCAACGCCGCGCCATGCCAGACCGCGCCTTTCCTGCTCGACGGGAGCCGGGTCGATGTTGCCTTGGTGGGGGAGGGGGCGGACGAGCCTTCGACCGAGATGCTGATCGCCGAGCAGGGCATGGTGTGGCAGCTTTCGCCCTGGCGCGTCGGAGGCGGCGCGGCCTTGGCAGGCGATGGCACGATCCTTTCCCCCATGCCCGGCAAGATCATTGCGGTCGACGTGATCAAGGGCGATGTGGTGGTGAAAGGTCAGAAGCTGCTGACGCTGGAAGCCATGAAGATGGAGCATAGCCTGACCGCGCCGTTCGACGGCGTGGTGGCGGAGCTGAACGCGGCGGTGGGCGCTCAGGTGCAGGTCGAGGCGCTGCTGGTGCGGATAGAAAAGGCCGTAGACTGATGCCCGGCAAATATTACGACGAATGGACCGTGGGCGACAAAATCGTCCACCAGCCCAGCCGAACCGTTACCGAGACCGACAACCTGATGTTCTCGGCGATGACTCACAACATGCAGCCGCTGCATCTCGATGCCGAATATGCGCGCGCTTCGGAATTCGGTCAGATCCTGGTCAATTCTACCTTTACCTTCAGTCTCGCGGTGGGTTTATCCATTGCTGATACCACCGTCGGCACGCTGATCGCCAATCTAGGCTTCGACAAGATCGTCACCTCCAAGCCGACTTTCATCGGCGACACGCTGACTTGCACCACCGAGATCATGGAACTGCGCGAATCGAAATCGCGGCCTGATTGCGGCATCGTGATCTTCCGCCACGCGCTGACCAACCAACGCGGCGAGGAAGTGCTGTCCGCCTTGCGCACGGTGCTGATGAAGAAGCGGCCCGACTAATCCGGCACTAGCCTATTGCTAAGCAACCTTAGTAGACTATGGTCAAGCCAATACAGCGATTCGGATGCCCATCCCGTCAAGGGAGGGATGCGAGGGTGGGTTTGCATCGGGAGAGGATGCACAGTTGGCCGCAAGGCCGGTAAGCCCACCCTCATTATCTTGCGCGGCCGCGCCGCTCTAAAGCTTGCCAGCTTCTTCCAGCGCCCTGAACCCTTCCGAAATGGCCGCCTTGGCGGTATTGGCCGCCGGAAACCCGCAATAGGGAATGGCAGAGAGGAACACCTCCTCGATTTCCGCCCGGGTCAGCCCGTTCGCCACGCCCATGATGGTGTGATAGCGGATTTCCTCGAAGCTGCGCTGGCCGATGCACATGCCGAGCACCGCCAGGCTGCGGTCGCGGCGCGAGAGCTTGTCCTCGCGCGTCCACAGCTGGCCGAACGGCAGTTCCATCGACCACTTGATGTGCAGCGCGGTGAAATCATCGTCCGATTGCGCGCTCTTGCGGCAGCTTTCGGCCATTTCCGGACCATAGACATCGGCGAAAACTGCCAGACCTTTCTCGAAATCATCGGACATGTTCTCTCCCGTTCAGATTTGCTGCAGCTCGCCCCCGGCCTCGTGGGAGGCGCGGATGGCATCGATGATCCGCATCGAGGCCAGCCCGTCGCGGAAAGTTGGCGGCGGCACCGGCGCTTGTCCGCCGCGCCCTTCAATCGCACTGCGCAGGGCTTCGCACAGCCGGGTAAATGGCCCGATCTCGAAATGCGAGAGGCGGTTTGCCGGATTGGGATCGGCGGCGGGTGGCGGGGGTAAGGCGAGATCGGCAGGGGTTGGCAGCTCGCGAGTGCCGGTCCTGTCAGCAATGAAGACCTTGCCTTGCTCGGTCCAGACTGTTCCTTTGCTGCCCGCACACCGCCACAAGCTGGCCGGTGGCCCCCATGCGCCGGCTGTCTGCTGCATCGATCCTTCAACGCCGCCCGCCATGGCAAAGCGCAGCGAATAGCTGTCCTCGGCATCGGCCTCGCGGTCTGAAACCAGCAGCAGGCGGGCCGAGACGCTCTCCCATTCGCCCAGCCAGGCGCGGATCTGGTCGAACATGTGCGAGCCAGCCGCCCCCAGCCAGCCGCCGCCTGAGGCAGGATCAAACCACCATTTGGGCAGCGGGGTTTCCGGGTCGGCGCAGAAAGGGATGAACTGGTCGATGGCGAGGAACCTCGGCTCGCCAATCAGGCCTTCGGCAATAGCCCGGCCAAACAGCGCGCGATCGGGCAGCCAGCGAAATTCGTGCGCGACCATATGGACGATGCCTGCCTTTTCGGCGGCATCGAGCATGGCGTGCGCCTCGGCAGTATCGAAGGCGAAGGGCTTTTCGCACAATACGTGGCAGCCGTGAGCGATGGCCTTCAGCGTCAGTTCGGCATGGGTGCTGGGCGGGGTGGCCACTGTGACGACTCTCGCCCCGGTCTGCGCAATCGCCTCGTGCAGATCGGTGAACCAGGCGGAAATGCCATTCTGGCCGGCGCGTTTTTCGGTCTTGCCCGGATTGCTGGCGACCAGGCCGACGACCTCGAAACCCGCCGCGCGCAAGGCGGGGACATGGACGCGGCAGCCGAAGCCGGTGCCAACGACGAGGGCGGGGATGGGCGTGCTCATGGTCAACTCTCCCCGTTGCGCTTCACACCTACATGCACACGTGCACCTTGGTCTCTTCATTGGGCCCGCGCAGTATGTCCATCATCTGCGGCAGCTCGGCCAAGGCAATGTCATTGGTGATGATCGCCTTGGGATCGCAGTGCCCCCCCCCATAAATTTTATCACGATCCATCTGGTCGGCGACGTAATTGAATTCTTTCATGGAATAGCCGACGATGAACTGGATCGAGAGGCACTTGAAGCTGGCGACGCCCGGGATCAGCGGATCAGGGCTGGTGCAGAAACCAAGGCTGATTACCCGACCGAACTGCGCGGCATGGCTGATCGCCGTCATCATCATGCCTTCCGCGCCGACGC
>JANLSP010000519.1:0-5445 GCA_031362485.1 Novosphingobium sp. | reverse complement strand
ACTTCCCGCTGACCGGAAATGGCTTTCTCGTTGCAGCTTCGGTTTTTATGTTGATCGGCGGCCTGCCACACGGCGCTTTTGACATAGCGATCGCGCGCACCGTCTTGACATTAAGTCCTTCTGGCGCAGCCGTCTTCACCCTCGCCTATATTGGCGTTGCTGCCATGATGATTGCGTTATGGGCGTTAGCCCCGGTCATGGCACTCTGCCTGTTTCTGGCCCTTGCTGGAGCGCACTTCGGCGAAGACTGGCGCATGCTTGAGGCAGGCCTGCTGCGCATCATGGCAGGCGCGTCGATCTTGTGTATCCCTGCCTTTGCGCATTCAGACGCTGTCGCCGCACTCTTCGTTGCCATGGCCGGGCCGCAGGCAGATTGGGTCAGCCGCTTAATCGTTGCCTTCACTCCGGTAGCTGTGCTTGTCACTTTTGTCGGGATGCTGATGGCAATTCGCGCCGGTAATGCCGAATGGGCGTTGGCTCAGTTTGCAGCGCTTCTGGCGCTCGCTATCGTTCCGCCGCAAATCGGGTTTCTTTTCTTTTTCGTTTTTCTGCATTCCCCGCTCCACATGCAGGGAATGTCGGCCGCGCTCCCGGGCTGGTCTGGCCCGCAGTTTTGGATTTATGGCTTTTTGATTTGCCTGGCCTGCTTCGCTCTCGCCATTATGCTCTTGCCCGGGCTTCTCTCCGGTCAATCGCTGACCATGTCAGCTGAAGCCTTCCGGTTGCTTTCAATCGTTGCGGCCCCGCATTTGCTGCTGACCGTGTTTGTTGATCGGTGGGTGCGCTCCAAGAGCACGAATGGGACGACAGCGCCTCAGCCAAAAGGCCTCCGTGCGACATTCGGGGCGCATCAAGCTCCCTAGTCGCGGCTAGTCATGCCAAGGCAAGACCCGCCCATGGTTGGAGGAGGATATTGGACACCATGTCGCGCAGCGGCACCCGCGCCTGCATACGAACCGCCAGCAACGCGGTTCCGCTGATCTTTCGTTGAATAAACAGCGTTTCGGCGGGAGGGACATGCCAAGCATTGCGATCCGCGGCTATGCTCTCTGCATGACCGCGCAAGTGATCGATGAATGAGCGGTCGGCAAAATCGAACAGTCCCGGTTTGCCGAGATGTCGAAGCAGAACATCGATCATTGCGTCGATTGATTCGCGATGGCGATCGAGCGTTTTCTGGGAAACAAACCCGACCTGCAGCAGCGCTTCGCGCAAAGCGGCACGGTCCTCCTCAAGTCCGGCCAGCATCAGGCGACGATAGCCTTCAACGGTCTGGTCAGGCAGCGGCCGTGCCGCGCCAAAATCGAGAAGAACAATGCGCGCGGTATCGGCCTGCCATCGATAGTTGGCAAAATTTGGATCTGTCTGCATGTACCCGAATTCGAATAACTCTTGCAGGACAAGCCCGAAGAGTGCGGTCATCACGGCATCGCGAATTGGTTGCGGCTCGCTCTGCAACGATTCAATCCGCTCGCCATCCACAAAGTCCATCGCGAGCACCCGCTGCCCCGACAGGTGATCCACTGGCCTGGGCACAATGAAGGCTGGATTATCGGCTAACAGTGACCGGTATCGGCGCATTTGCTCGGCCTCCCGGGCGTAGTCGGCTTCTTCTCGCAGCTGCCGCTTTGCTTCAGCGAGCAGCGGCGCGATGTCGAGTCCGTCCGGAAGCAGTCCGGACATTCCCAACAAGCTGGCCACATTATCCACATCGGCTTCAATGCTCCTGGCCACGCCGGGATACTGGACCTTGATTGCAAGCATCCGGCCATCGGGCAAAGTTGCGCGGTGTACCTGTCCGATGGATGCTGCAGCGATGGGCGTGGCATCAAACCTGGCAAAGCGCTGGCGCCAGCCAACGCCCAGTTCGGTCGCCAGAACCTGGTTCAACTGTGCCGGAGGCATGAAATGCGCAGCTTCGCGAAGCCTTCCCAGGATTGCGGTCAATTCGGGCGGCAGGATATCGCCAGCGTCCATGGAAATCATCTGACCCAGCTTCATCGCCGCGCCGCGCAGCCGAGAAAGTTGCTCTGTTACGCGCAATGCGTTGCCGGGGGTCAGCAAGAGATCGGAGAGCTGGGGGCGTTGCCCGCTGGCTAACCTGCGGACGCCCTCGGCGATCATGCCGCCCGCTATGCCGCCGGCAAGCTGTCCGAAGGATGCCAAGCGGGATAGTCGGGCGGACGGAACCCGGCGGTATCGCGAACCCGTCATCGGAACCAATCCTGCAGGCGCGGTCGAACCTGAAGAAAACGACTATAGGCCCGATCCAGCGCGCGTTCGATGACCCGAACGCGCGCCAACTGTCCAAGCAGCCAAAGGACGGGAATGGCGCGCCACATTGCCGCAAAGGCGGCTGCCCCTGACAAGAGCACTCCGTTCTCCATTGCGTGGAACCGCGCCAGCATGGTGCCACGGTCAAGCGGGCAAGACGTTTCCGGGTTCGTTGCGTCCTGGAAATCGATGCGACCAGCCCTGTAGAGACGACGGATCAGCGCAATCTCTTGCCGACACAGCGGGCAGGCGCCGTCGTGCCAAACGACGAGCTTTTCAGCGATTGGCATGGTCAGCTTGCCCACCGGAAGAAATCGGAATGTCCATTGAAAAGAAAAACTCATGACGACCGCATCAGGTAGTCTTGGATCCACGGGGTTGATAGGTGTCCTGAGGCACATATTGACCCCAGGCCTCGCGATGATGTTGAAGGACACATGTTTTCGACCCGTCTCCCTCGACCGTTGGTGTTTCTTGGGCTTGCGGGATGCGCACCACAAGCCATCTGCCTGGCATTGGTCCTGCTTTCCGGACCGTACCAGTGGGTCGGACTGGCTGCGGGATGTTTCTACGCAGCGATCATCCTGTCATTTCTGGGCGGGCTGTGGTGGATGGCAGCGCTCCTCGCAGGTCAAACCAAGGCCTGGATCTACATCCTCGCAATCTTCCCGAGCCTTGCCGGATGGTTGGCATTGCTTCCTTGGGTCTTTGGGCTTTCCTGGCCAGGTCCATCATTGATCGCACTCGGCTTGATCCTGCTGGTGAGCCCGCTTGTGGATATAGTGTTCTCCCGCCACATCGCTGTGCCATCAGGGTGGTTGCGGCTTCGCGTGATAATGGCAACGGGTCTCGGCGGCCTTACTCTCGCAATTAGCCTCGTCGGCTCGTAAACTTACCATGCCAGCTCGCCGGGATGCCACCTGAGTGGATTGCACGACTTAATCGCCGAATCGTTCGTTCCCGATTTTTGAAATTGATACCCGTTTTCAAGCACTAACCTCGGCAACTGCGACAGCAACAATGGGGGCGCCCAGCGGGCATGCTGCGCGAGCCCTGAAGGTAGGACCGACTACCGAGCTCATGCTCGCATAAGCGCACTTACCGGAAAGTCCGACATCTCCGCCATTACTTTTGCCAATTTTTGCCGCCCTCACCGCCCGACTCATCGGGATACAGGGCAGATACACAGACCTGCCCCCCTCGCCGCTAGCTCCCTCGCTGTGCTGAAAACCGCGGCTTTCCGCGGGTCTTGTGGTGGGCGGTAACGGGCTCGAACCGCTGACCCTCTCGGTGTAAACGAGATGCTCTACCAACTGAGCTAACCGCCCGGCCCTGGAGTGATTTTGAGCCAGTTAAACCCTGGCAGCTGTGAAATCACACTCCGCAATCAGCCGAAGAGCGCGCGCCTTAGCGCAAGCTGGCGTGCAGCGGAAGAGGGTTAAACCGTCCGCGCCGCGCCCGCGCCAAGCTCTGCGAAATAACGCGCCATGGCATCGGCCGCCTTGTCGGTCAGTGCAACGAATGCGCGGCGGCGGTCGGTCTCATCCTCGACCCGCTGAAACAGCCCGGCATCGTTCATTTGGCCGATCCAGCGCAGCGCCGTGGTTGGCGGCACGCCCGATGCGATGCATAGCGATGTAACGGATACCCGGGCATGTTCGGCCCGCGCAGCGGTCAGATCGAGCAGCATGTCCCATGCCGGATCGCCGAACAGATCACCTTCGAAAAAGCGCGCACGCAGCTGGCGCTGGCGGATGATGCGGCGCACCAGACGCGGATCAGGCAACGGCGGCCGCGAGGCGCGCAGCAGGCGGCTGCCGGCATCATCATCCTGACCGGCAAAGTTGCGCCGCGAATCGCCGAACCGGAAAATTCCCTCACTGCCGTTGTCAGCCGCCGCGGCACCATTGCCGCCATCAAGCCGCTCGAGCCGCTCGGCGATCTGGCCCACCTGCTCGGTCAACCGCAGCAGCATGAGGCGATCTTCCTCGCCGAGTTCACGCAGCCGCAAGCCGGGCAACTGCCCCAGCACCCTGCCCAGCGCAATCACCCGCTCGGCCCGGCTGGGTTCGATCAGTATCTGCGGGTTCGACTGATCGAGACAGGCGAAGACATCATCGAGCGCCTCCAGCCGGGTCGAGACGATCAGTTGCGCGCCGCAATGAGCCGCGCGCATGTCCAGCCGCGACAGGGCCGCCAGCGCAGCCGCGTCGACCTGCGGGCAATCGAGCACCACCACTTCGCCCAGCGGCCTCGCGTCCCCTTCGAGCAGGACACCGATATCGTCGCAATCGGCAATGCGGAATCCGGCGGCTTGCGCATCATCCCGGATGGTGCCGCGCAAATGCGCGCGATCGGCATAGATCGACAAGGCAAGCGGCATACCAGCCGCATCATTGGCCGGATTGGCATAGTCAGGCTCGCACAGCGCGTATTGGGCTTGAGGCATGATTTTCGACTCCCGATATGAACAGGAGTAGAACAAATAGGGTCTATGTCAAGAATTATGCTTGCGTCATCCGCCGGTTGAATTTCGCAACTCCCAGCTGCCATCGTGCCAGTCGGACATTGCAATTGCGAATTCATGTCATATCCCGGATGACACATTTATGGTGTCTGCCGCCCATGTTCAGCGCGGCCGGGGGGGAATCCATGCAGCTTGGGGAATCGGACCTGCAAACGGGTGCCGCAGACAAGAGGCGGTTGTCCGGCCTTGGCAGCCTGCTGCTGGCATGCATCGCCGTGCAGCTCGCCTTCTGGCTGGCGATCAACCCGCTGCTGTTTGCCAGCGCAAAGCGGTTCGAGATCGTCCCGGTGCACAGTGCCATGCTGGCAAAAGTTGCCAGTCCGGACCCGGCAGGCTTCGCCAGCGCACAACTACGTCCGGTCGATCTGCCGACCAGCGACTGCTGCGGTCCCGGTTACCGGCTGGTGCAGATGCAGTTCGACCTCAGTGCGGTGCCGCCAGACGGGCTGGCACTGCTGCCCACGGTGGGTGCCGACAATTTTCACATCCGGGTCAACCGCCAATGGACCCGGCAAGAAGGGCGGCTGGATCTGGTCAATCCGACCTATCACGGCAACCGCAAGACGATCCATTACATCTCACCGGGCATACTAAAGTCCGGCGCTAACCAATTGGAATTCATTGCCATGCGGGCGGGCGTTCCC
>JANLSP010000044.1:0-8779 GCA_031362485.1 Novosphingobium sp. | reverse complement strand
CGCGGGCTCATCCTTCGGCGATAAATCTTTGGACTTACGTCATCATCCGGTATTAGCAGTCATTTCTAACTGTTGTTCCGAACCGAAGGGCAGATTCCCACGCGTTACGCACCCGTGCGCCACTAAGCGTCCAACCGAGGTCGGGGCTTCGTTCGACTTGCATGTGTTAGGCATGCCGCCAGCGTTCGTTCTGAGCCAGGATCAAACTCTCAAGTTTGTGTCCCAATCAGACCAGCACGGTCTTTCAGCTTTTGGCCGAAAGCCCGCTAACTGACTTAATTGAATTCAGGGGTCAATTACCCTGCACTTATCAAAACGTATGGTTACGTTAGGACATGTAAGGATCATGATCCAGACGAGATAAGCCTTTTGGGCGAACCTCTCCGGTGATCCAAAGGGTAACGACTAATTTAAACTGCCACCCCGAGCCCTGAAGCCCCGGGAGCAGGCGCCGTCGCCCACATGTCCCTTCATCTAAACCGACAATGTCAAAGAGCCACGCAACAAGCAAGCGGACAACGAAGCCTCCCCGATTTTGATACCGGGGGACTGCTGTCCTCATTTGCTGGCGACCGTAGCAGGTTGGCCTCGTTTCCGGGGCTGCTCCGCTGCGGTGGACGGGCCTATATGGAGGCACCTTGAGTCGGTCAACGACTTTTTGAAAATTTCTTTCGCAACGGCGCAATTCCACCAGTTTTGGCCGCGGATTGTGACATGCTCAAGACGGCTCGGGTGGGTGGTCGACAGCAAAACCACATGATTCGGGTGATTCTTTCAAAGAATCAGAGCCAAATCACTCTCACATCTAACGCGGGGACAGGCTGTTGACTGTCCCCTTGCAAGGCCCGCGCAGGCGAGCGTCGATCTAGCCGGTACAGCACCGCTGCAACTCCCCCAAGGTGCGCGCTGGAGTTTGCGGGGACATGCCCGCTCAGCCTGAGCCTGCCGCAGGATTGCGTGTCCCCGAGCGGGGGCATGATGCGGAATTGCGGGGACAGGTAATTCAGGAACTGTGGTGTTCCGTCATTGCATTTGCAGCGGCAGGACAATTATGTTTGACTGAAATCTTCGAGGAATTTTCGGCGAGGTTGGACCAGCAAGGCTGCCCAGTCGAGATGGCCGCCCCGAGCTTGAACAGTTTACCGTGTGATAACAAGGTGCATCAAACGTGGTCAAACAGGTACTTGAAGGCAAGGTCGTCATCGTGACGGGATCCTCGCGCGGCATTGGCAAAGGCCTCGCTATTGGCCTTGCCGATGCGGGCGCGAAAGTGGTCGTTTCGGCACGAACTCTGGATAATCCCAAACCCGGTCTTCCCGGCACGATCAAGGATACTGTCGATGCGATTACGGCCGCCGGCGGAACTGCGTTCGCCATCCGCGCCGACATTGGCATTGAAGCTGACATCGTGGATCTCATCAATCAGACGGTTCAGAAATTTGGTCGTATCGATTGCCTGGTGAACAACGCAATGGCGCCCACTCGCGGCACTTTTGACGAAGCAACTGCTGAAATGTGGGATGAATCAATGCGCACCAATGTGCGCAGCCTGTTTATATTCTCGCGCGAGGTGATCCCCGTTATGGTCAGAACCGGGGGCGGCAGCATCATCAATGTTTCGTCAGGCGGAGCTGCGCATGAATCAAATCCGAATTTGCCACCTGGCTACTCGACCTATGTCGTCTCCAAGGCCGCGATGGAACGGTATAGCACGAGCCTGGCTCCCGAAGTTGCCGAACGCGGCATTGCCGTGAATGCCATGCGTCCCGGAGCGGTGAAAACCGAACTCAGCACGCTTGAGATGCCTGCCGATACAGACTGGAGCGAGTGGCAGGAACCCAAGGATGTCGTGCCCGCTGTAATATTTCTCGCCCAGCAGCGTGGCGACGGTTTCACCGGTCATGTCGTAAGTTCGCCCGACTATCTCAAGCTCTGGCCGTAATAGTGACAGTTCTGCATTGCTGCTGTTGTTCCGGGAAATCAGCCCTGGCCTTACGTGCGGACGAGATGCGTCAGCCGCTTATCTCGATTGACTGGCCATTCTGCCATTGTCGCACGACAAGGTAGCGCCCATGCAAGGCGCCGCGGTCAAAATTGCCAAAGCTCAGCATCGTCCCGTCATGCCCCTCGGCCGCTGGCAGCCACTTGATCAATTCAAGGCCTTCGCGAACGCCATCGCGCGTGAATTCTGTCGCCCGGGCCAGACCTTCGCCGATCAGCGTTCCCATGTCGTAGGCAAAAGCAACCCGGGTCTGGAAAGCTGAACCGCCGGGGATCATTTGGCGGACCTTTGCCAGCATCGCGTTGTTATCGGCAATCATGTCGAGATAGAGCCAGCCATTCATTCGCTCTGCAAATCCCGGCTGGTAGCCCCACAGGCCGGCGGTATTCATCATTCTTGGCTGGTCGACACCCGCGTCCTGCATGGCCTGTGCGACGGCTGGCAATGCAAGGCCGAGGCCAAGATACACTACTGCATCGACGCTTGCCGCCTTAATGGCTGCAACTTGCTCCGCAGCATCTGCCGGCTGGGGTGAAATCGACATGGCGGTTGCCAGCAACATCCCGAGATTCTCGCACTCGGCTTGCAAAAAACTGAAGTAGCGACGGCCAATCGGTGATTTGTCATAGACAACCCCAATCCGCCCGATACCCAGATGCTTGAGATGACGGGCAATGATGACTGCTTCGTCCTCATGCGATCCAACCTGCAGATGAAACATCCAATTGCTGCGGGCACGCTCGGTCCCGGCATAGTTGATCGTCGGCACCTCGTAACAATCGGCTAACGGCGTCGCCACGAGTGCATTGTCGCCAATCGCGGGTCCAAGGATCGCCAGGACGCCCTGAGCTTCCAGCTCAACAAACGCCCGCTCGACGGCATGGGAGGTTCCTCCCGGCAGGCCCAGCCCATAAGCATAGACAAATTTGACGTCCCGATCGATTTTGCCACTCGCAATCATCGGGTCGAGCGCCAGACGGACGAAACTTTCAAACTGACGCGATGAGCCATCGGTGGGTTCCGAGGCGGACATGTCTGAGAGAATTCCAATAAGTAGTGGTTCAGCCATATCTATCTCCTCGAATTACCGAACTAAGGTGACGGTGTGGACGGAGTACCGGTGACGCGTTGCGGTGAAACGCGAATATGAAATACCATGTCCCCGGTTTGTGCAAGCACCGCGCACAATCTCAGGTTTGGTTTATAATTCTTTACCATTGCGGGCTAATCCAAGGCCTTATGGCCACCAGCACTCCGCAGCACGATACGGCGCACACATTCGCCGCGCGCGTGCGAAGCGCAGTTGTCTGGCGCTGGGGCAGCCAGGTGCTCGCCCAGATCGTCACGTGGACGGTGACACTCATCATCGTGCGCCTGCTGACGCCGCACGACTATGGCCTGTTTGCCATGACGCAGACCCTGCTGACAGCGCTGAACTTCCTCAATGGCTACAGCTATGCCAGCTCGCTGATCCACTCCAAGCAGGTCGATGATCGCCAGATCAGTCAGGTCTTCGGCATGCTGCTGGTCTCGAACGGCCTGCTCGCCGCCGCGCAGTTCCTCCTGGCTCCGCTGGCGGCGTCCTATTATGGGCAGCCGGTCGTCGCCGATATGTTGCGCGTCCAGGCGATCATCTTCCTGACCACGCCGTTCATTGCGCTGCCTTCCGAGCTCCTCGCGCGCACGCTCGATTTCCGCAGCCAGGCGCTGATCTCGCTGCTGTGCGCCTGTATCGGCGCAGGCGTGGCGCTGGTGCTGGCATGGCATGATTATGGCGTGTGGGCGCTGGTCTGGGCGCCGATCGCCACATTCGTCACACGCGCGATCGGCCTCAGCCTCGCCTTCGGCAAGCTGATCAGGCCGATCTTCAACTTTCGCGGGGCCGGCAAGATCCTCGGCTTCGGCGCCACGCTGACGCTGTGTCAGCTGTTCTGGATCATCCAGAGCCAGGCGGACATCGTCATCGCCGGGCGCCAGTTCTCCACCCACGATCTTGGCCTCTATTCCGAAGCCCTGTTCCTGACGCTGATTTTCACCGGCCGCTTTCTGCCGCCGCTCAATGAAGTAGCGTTTCCCGCCTATTCCGAGCTGCGCAATCGCGGCGAATCGCTGGGCCCGGCGTTCATTTCGACCGTGCGGATGATCCTGCTGATCGCCGCCCCATTCTATATCGGCCTCAGCCTGGTGGCAGGCCCGCTGGTGACGACGTTCTTCGGGCCCAAGTGGCTGGAGATGATTCCTATCGTTGCCGGCCTTGCCTTCATCATGCCGGTCATGGCGCTGCAGATTGCCTGCTCGCCGCCGACCAATGCGTTGGGTAGACCGGGCATCTACCTGTTCACTGCCGCCAGCGGCGCGATGATCATGCCGGTGTGCTATCTGCTGGCGGCCGATGGCGGCCCGCAAGGATTGGTGAACGCATGGCATATCGCCGCGCCGCTGCTGCTGGTCGTGACCCTGGCCGCAACCCTGCCGGCCATCGGGGCGCGGCTGATCGATCTGGTCCGGGCGCTGGTCCCCGTCGCGACCGCCTGCCTTGCCATGGCCGGCTGCGTGCGCGGGCTGGAGGCAACCTCGTTGACCGAACTGGCAGCGCCGATCCAGCTGGCGGTGCTCTCGCTGGCGGGGGCTCTCGTCTATTTCGCCACGCTGCGCCTGTTCTGGCCTGCGCTGCTGGCCGAAGTCTGGGCCAAATTGCGCCAGCCCAAGGAGCTGCGCGAGCCAGTCGAACCAGCGCCGGGCAATACGCAAGCCCTTGCCGGCTGAGCCGGGTTCAGGCTGGCGCAAGATTTGTGGTGCGAACTGACCGGGGACGCGGCTAAGACAAGTCAACTCCGGTCAGAGGTATCCATGCTGCGTCTCTCCTTCTCGCTTCTGATTGCGCTGGCGCTGTCCGCCTGTGCTGCCCAATCGCCGCTGGTGAGCGCCCCGGCCCCCGCAAGTCTTGCATCGCCCGCAAGCGCCCAGCCCGCACCGCTCGCCGATTTGGTCAAGGCCGTGGACATCCCGTTCGAGAGCTTCACCCTGCCAAATGGCCTCACGACGATTGTCCACACCGATCGCAAAGCACCGATCGTCGGCGTGACGATCTATTACCGGGTCGGCTCCAAACACGAGCCGCGCGGGCGCACCGGCTTTGCCCATCTTTATGAGCACATCTTCTTCCTGGGTTCGGAAAACGTCACCAATGTCGACAAGCTGCTGGAAAGTGCAGGCTCGTCGCCCAGCAACGGCTCCACATTCTTTGATCGCACCAATTATGTCGTGACCGTGCCCAAGGGCGCGCTTGATCTGGCGCTGTTCATGGAAAGCGACCGCATGGGCCATCTGCTCGGCGCGATCACGCAGGACAAGCTCGATAAACAGCGCGGCGTGGTTCAAAACGAAAAGCGGCAGGGCGACAACAATCCCTATGGCCTGATGAATTATGCCGTCAGCGATGGCCTGTTTCCCGTCGTCCATCCTTATCGCCACTCGGTCATCGGATCGATGGCCGATCTCGATGCGGCGACGCTGGACGATGTCCGGAAGTGGTTTCTCGATCACTACGGACCCAACAATGCGGTGTTGGTCCTGACCGGCGATGTCGATATGGCCGCCGCCCGGCCGCTGGTCGAGAAGCACTTCGGCGCAATTGCGCGGGGGCCCGATGTTCGCCCGGTCGTTGCTGGTCCTTACACCTTGCCTGCCCGGGTGAAGCGCGAGATGGTCGATGCCGTGCCGGTGACGCGGATCACTCGCAACTGGACCGGGCCGGGCCTCGCCGATCCCGATTCGATTGCGCTTGAAGCCGGAACGCGGGTGCTGGGCGGTCTGGCAAGCTCGCGGCTCGACAATGCGCTGGTGCGCGGCGAACAGCTTGCTGTCCGGGTGACGGCGGGGGCCCAGACGCTCGAGCAGGTCGGCTTCATCGAAGTGACGATGGACCTGAAACCCGGCGTGGACCGCGCCAGGGCCGAGGCGCGCTTCGACGAATTGATCGCCCAGTTCATCGCCGAAGGGCCGAGCGAAGACGAATTGCGCCGGGCGTTGACCGGCGCGGTCTCGGCGCAGATCGGCGCTCTCGAGGTGATCGGCGATTTTGGCGGCAAGGGCGCGACGCTGGCCGAAGGGCAGCTCTATTCAGGCAATCCGGCGCAATACAAGGCCGACCTCGCCCGGGCCGCCGCGATCACCCCGGCGCTAGTGCGCGATGCCATGCAGCGCTGGATGACCCGACCCAGTTTCGACCTGACCGTTGTTCCCGGGACACGCTCCGAAAGCGGCGATGCCATGGGCGGCTGGGGCGATGAGGGTGCTGCGGGCAAGGCACCCGCGCGGGCTACAAAGCGGACGGCCGCCGCCGCGATCCAGCCCGGTCCGAAGCGGACTGCGCCGCCCGTCGCGCCGGTGGGCGATCTCGATTTTCCGGTGATCGAGCGCGCGCGGCTGTCCAATGGCATGTCCGTGGCGCTGGCCCGCCGGCGGGCCGTGCCCAAAGTGATCCTCAACCTCGCGTTCGATGCCGGCTATGCGGCGGACGCCATCGATGGTCCCGGCACGCAGGGCTTCATGATGGCGATGCTGGAAGAAGGCACCACCAGCCGCAGCTCCACCGCCATCGCCGAGGAGCAGGAGCGGCTGGGCGCATCGATCTCGCTGGGTAGCAGCCTTGACCAGAGCAGCGCCACGCTCTCCGCTCTGACCGCCAATCTGGCACCATCGCTGGATCTCATGGCCGACATCGTGCGCAACCCCGCTTTCGCTCCGGCCGAAGTTGCGCGACTGCGCGACCAGCGGCTTGCCGAACTCTCCCAGACGTTGGCGGATCCAAACGCACTTGCCAGGCGCGAGCTGAACCGCATACTTTTTGCCGCGCATCCCTATAGCCAGCCGGACGACGGACTGGGCACTGCCGAGGCGATTCGAGCGCTCACTCCCGAAGCGCTGCGCAAGGCCCACGCCGAATGGCTGCGTCCAGACAAGGCGCGCATCGCCGTGGCTGGCGATGTGACCATGGCCGCGCTCCTCCCGCTGCTCGAGCGCGCTTTTGGCGCGTGGTCCAGCCCGGCGGGACCGGCGCCGGCGAAGTCGCTGACTGCCGCCGTGCCACCGCCCTCACCGCGCATCGTCGTCATTGACCGGCCGGGATCGCCGCAATCGGTCATCTATGCCGGGCGGGTGCTGCCGCTCACCGGCAAGACGCCTGACATGGAGGCGCTTGGGCTGGCGAACGAAGTGCTCGGCAACGGCTTTCTTTCGCGCCTCAATCTCGATCTGCACGAGGAGAAGGGGTGGTCCTATGGCGTTGGCAGCGGGGTGAGCAGTCCCGAAGGCCCGCGTGCGCTGATGCTCGCCGCGCCTGTCCAGGCCGACCGCACCGGCGATGCCATCCGTGCGCTGCTGGCGCAGATGCGTGCCTTTCCCACGACCAAGCCGATCAGCTCAGAGGAATTCATCCGGGTCACCGATGGAAACATACGCTCGCTGCCGGGCAGTTTCGAAACCAACTCACAAGTTGTCAGCGCCATGATCCGCAACGAACTGCTCGGACGGGCGGACAATTTCTACACCACGCTCGCCAGCCGCTATCGCGCGATAGATGCCAGGCAAATCGACGCGGTCGCGCAGACCTATCTGCAGCCCGATGGACTGGTGTTTGTGGTGGTGGGCACCCGCAAGGTGATCGAGCCGCAGCTGAAGGGAATTGGCTTGCCGGTCGAATTTGTCGTTCCGCCGAACGTGGGTAGTTGACAACAGCGTAAGTAACGCCAGAACGGTTGCTTCAATTCCCAGGAGGATAATACCATGTCAGTTGCCGGCACCTACAATGTCACCACCAAGACCCCGATGGGCGACCAGAGCGGAACGTTCACCGTCAATGTCGATGGCGACAGCTTCACCGGCGCTGTCTCCAATCCGATGGGCAACATGGAAGTGAACGACGGAAAGGTCTCGGGCAACACGCTGACCTGGAAGATGGACATGAAAGTGCCCATGCCGATGTCGCTGACCTGCACCGCAACCGTCGATGGCGACGCGATTACGGGCGAGATCGATACCGGCGCGTTCGGCAAGATGGCGATGAACGGATCGCGGGCCTGAAGTGTGCGCGCGGCTCCGGTCAGGCCGGGGCGTTTGGCTCGATGGCGCTGAGCGAGACGCGTGAAGGGTAGTTGTTGCGTTTTTGCGCTTTTTCGATTGCCATTCGGCAAGGCGAAGCATAACTTTTGTCCTCGCAATCTGCACTGAAAATCACATTGGAGATTAGAAATGCGCAAGATCGTGATCGGATCGACTCTTGGCCTCGCAGCCATAACCGGCCCGGCGCAGGCTCTTGCCATTTCAACTCCGGGTGAACCTGCTGGCGTGACCGCTGCCGGCAAGGTCAGCCTTGCCGAAGCTCCGGGCAATAGGGGGCCACGGATCCGCCCTGCCAGGGCCAATCCCGGCCAATCTGCACACAAGGCGGTTCAGGGCGTCAAAGGTCAGACGGGCGATGGAAGTGTGCTGAAGACACCGGCGCAAACGCAGCTCAAAACTGGATACGCAGAGGCTCCTCCTCCCCCTCCCCCTCCCCCTCCTCCCCCCTCCACTGGACCGATTACCCCCGTTTTCAAATTTTGAACCGCAGCCCCCTCAGGAAACCTCTCTGCTAGTAGTATTGAGTCGTGCCATCCGCATCCACAGAGTTGCCGACGATTGATGGATATGTTGCGGACACGCTTTATCCGAGCAATTTTCACCAATGTTTCCAGCCCCCCTGGACTGACTGGAACCTCGAGCGGCGGAGCCTGC
>JANLSP010000506.1:0-10967 GCA_031362485.1 Novosphingobium sp. | reverse complement strand
GAAAGGGCAAAGCGCATGCCCTCGCACCAGATCGATAACTGGCCCAAGCGCCGGGGCACGGGGGTGTGGGTTCCATGAGCACATTGCAGCCATTCGCGCGAGGCGATATTTTCGTCACCGCCTCGACGCTCGACGAAAGCGCGCGCTTTCCGACCGGGCTGGGCAAGGTGCTCCAATTTGACGCTGCCTGGCAGGCCAAGGCCAGCTTCGAGACCGGCCACACCGGGCTGATTTCTGCGCTCGCGCTTGACCAGAGCGGCACCCTCCACGCGCTCGATCCGCAAGCCCGCCGGATCACCAGCATCGCGCCCGACGGCACGCCGGTGAGCGCTTTCGCCAGGCTGCCCGAACGCGCCTATGGCTCAATAATCGTGCTGGATGACGGCGACTTTTTGATCGGCGAGCACATGGTTGGCGCGATCCCGGGCTTTTCGGGCGATGGCAAGGTTTACCGTGTTGCCGCGGATGGCACCGTTCTGGCGACATACGATACCGTGACCAACGGCGGCATGGACGGCTTTCTGGGGGTGACCCACATGGCGCTTTCGGCCGATGGCAGGACGCTGTTCCACACCAGCGAAACGGGACCACACGTCTATGCCCACGACTTGGTGGCGGACCGCCGCCTTGGTGCGGTCTATACGCGGGACGACCCGCCGCCGATGGTTTTCGGCCTGGCCATGCTGGCCGGCGGCGAGCTCATGCTCGCTTGCGGCAACGAGCTGCGCCGGGTTGATCCAAACACCGGAGCGGCGCGTTCTGTCGCCATGCCCGAAGGGCGGGGCTGGGCTGTGCCGATCGTCCGGAATGATCCGGCGGGCGCGCAACTTTGGGCGCTGGATTTTTTTGGCGGCCGCGCTGCATGTATTGCTGCGGAGACAGGCGTGGTGCTGGCAATGCGCGAGCTTGGCCTTGCCAAATGCCTAACCGGGATCGCCGAGGTCCTGCCTCAACTTGTCAAGGATTGACCGATGATTATCAACCAATGGTATGTCGCCGAGGATGTGGCGAATATCACCGACAAGCCCAGACGGGTGAAGCTGCTGAGCTTCGATTTTGTCCTGTTCCGGAGCGAAGACGGCACAATCAATTGCCTGTCCGACGTCTGCGTCCATCGGGGTGCCTCGCTGGGAGCAGGGCGGATGGCAGGCGGCTGCGTCGAGTGCCCCTATCATGGCTGGACCTTCAACGGTGCGGGGCAGGTCACCCGCATCCCCTCGCTGCCTGCCGACCAGAAAATCCCGACCCGGGCGCGGGTCGATTCCTATCCGGTGAAAGAGAAATTCGGCTGGGTCTGGGTGTTCCTTGGCGATCTTCCCGAGGCCGAGCGTCCGCCGCTGCCTGATTTTCCTGAGTTCGACGACACCGCCAACTGGCGCACCGTGCGCGGCGAATGGCTGTGGAAGGCCGACTATGTCCGCGTGGTCGAAAACGGGCTCGACTTTTCGCACGCGCCCTTCGTCCACCCCAGCTTCGGCGACCGCGAACGCGCCGAGATCCATGATTTCGAAATGGAGCAGGACGAGTGGTCGGCCCGCGCCAAGGTCACGTATATCCCGCCGCTGCCCAAGGGCATCTGGTCTTTCGTGCGCAAGGAACGCACGCCCGTGCAGGCGCAGCCCAGCTATCATGTTTCCGGCGCAACGATGCGGCTAGACGTCTGGCTGACGCCGACCTGGCGGATGGTGATCTTCGACGTCAACACGCCTGTGGACGAGAACACCACGCTAACCCGCTGGATCATGGCGCGTACGTTCTTCCGCCAGAAAATGTTCGATGGCGACAGTATCAAGCGAACAATCAAGATCTTCGAGCAGGACACGACCATCGTCGAGGAAATCTGCCCCGAGCTGGTGCCGACCGACTTGCGCGAGGAACTTTCGGTCAAGTCCGACGGGTTGATGAATGCCTTTCGCTTCAAGCGCCGCGAATTGATAAACAAGGGTTGGGCGCTCGATATCGACGCCCTGCGCGGCCACATCGACGGCCGCCGCGCCATGGTCATCCCCAGCCCGACGCGCCGGGAAGAGAGCGGCCGCAATTACGTGCTCAAGACCGCGCCGCTGTTGCCGGCCGATTCCGTTCTCGAAGCGGTTGCGGCGGAATAGCCGATGAGTGTGGCCACAAGAAGCGGGAAGCAGCTTCCTGCCCTGTTCCTGATCGTTTTCATAAATCTCGTCGGTTTCGGCGTGGTGCTGCCGGTGTTTCCGTTCTTCGGCAATATGGTGGGCGCGACGCCCGGGCAGACGACACTGGCGATGGCGGCCTATTCCTTTGGCCAGTTCATCGGTGCACCACTGTGGGGCAAATTGTCCGACCGCTATGGCCGCCGCCCTATCCTGATCGCGAGCCTGTTGGGCGCGCTGATTTCCTACGTTATCATGGCGCACTCGCACGATATTTTCATGCTCGGCTTCTCGCGCCTGTTTGGCGGGCTGATGGCGGGCAACATCGCCGCCGCCTTTGCCTATGTCGGCGATATAACCACGCCGCAAGACCGCCCCAAGGCGATGGGTATGATCGGCGCGGCATTCGGCCTGGGCTTCATTTTCGGACCCGCGATCGGCGGGCTGATTGCCGGCAATACGCCCGATCTGGGTGATTTCGCCTTGGTCGGCTATGCCTCGGCCGGGATCACCGCAATCGCCGCGCTGGCGGCATATTTCCTGCTGCCCGAAAGCCTCACCGCAGAGCGCCGCGCGCAGGCCCATACCGCTCGTGCGGACTTTTCCACGGGCCAGCTGCTGCGCGCAAAGCCGGTGGTGATCGCGTTGATGGTGCTGACTTTGCTGGTCATCGGGTCGGCAGCGATGATGGAGACCACGCTCGCCTTCTTCGCGCATGACGAATTTTTCTGGGGGCCAAGCGATGTCGGCCTCGCCTTTGGCGCGGTGGGGTTGATTTCGGCAGTGCTGCAGGGCGGCGCCGCCGGGCCGCTGGCGAAGCGTTTTGGCAGCGCGCCGCTGGCAATCTGCGGCGTGGCCTTTCACGCCAGCGGGCTCGCGCTGCTGGCGATAGCGGGATCGAGCGGCATGATGATGGCCGGACTTGGTGTCATGGCAGTGGGCCTCGGACTGTTCAATCCGGCTTTCCAGACGCTCACTTCAGACCAGACCAGCGACGGCGACCGCGGCATGGTCATGGGGCTTACGCAAGGCGCTTCGAGCCTTGGCCGGGTCGTCGGCCCTGCGGTTTCAGGCTCGATCTATCAGTCCATGGGGCATCACTCGCCCTTCGGAATTGGCGCCGGCGTGATGGCGCTGGCGCTGGGCATGGCATTCATCGTTGCCGCCAAGGGGCGGACCAAACCGGGAGCAGCCGCATGAGCCTCGTCAAGCGCACTTTCAAATGGATCGGCTGGCTGCTGCTGGCGCTGATTGCGGCGGGGCTGATCGGTTATGTGACCAACAAGACCTACATGGACCGCTATTTCAAGCTGGCGGGCGGGCAGATCCGCGGCCAGTCGCAGCAGGCGGAGTGGTACGATCCGGTTGACAAGGTAAACAGCACCGAGACTGCGCCCCTAGCGGTGGCCGCCGAGGCCGAGCGGACGATTGATCCTGCCGCGCTGAAAGTGGCGCGCGACTATGCGCAATCGAAAGACTCGTATGGTTTCGTGGTCTGGCAGGGCGGCAAGTTGCAGGAAGCAAGCTACTTTCAGGGCTTCGATCGTAACCGGCTGATCGCCTCCAAGAGCATGGCGAAGATGATCGGCGGGCTGGTGATCGGGCGGGCGATCGAGCAGGGCTTTATCAAGTCGGTCGATCAGCCCGTGTCCGATTTTATCACCGAATGGAAAGGCACGCCCAAAGAGCGCTCGACCATCCGCGATTTCCTGCAGAATTCCAGCGGCATCTCGCGATTCGACTATTCCAACAACATGCCCTGGAGTCAGACTTCGCGCGAGTATCTGGGCGAGCGCCACGAGGACCTGCTGATCCACGAGACCGAATACCAGTACAAGCCGGGCACCGAATACGATTATTCGATGATCACTTCCGACATGCTGGCGATCATCATCGAGCGGGCGACCAGGCAGCGATATGCCGATTACGTCGGCAAGGAGCTGCTCCAGCCGATCGGCGCGCAAGGCGGCACGGTCTATATCAACCGGCCCGGCGGCCTCGCCCATTCAGGCTGCTGCATGATGCTGCCCGCCGAAAGCTTCATCCGCATGGGCATACTGATGGCGCAGGACGGCCAGTGGGAAGGCAAGCGCATTCTACCGGAAGGCTGGATCGCCGAGACATTAAAGCCCTCGCCGGCCAATCCGCGCTGGGGCCTGCACATGTGGCTGGGAAAGCCCTACCAGCAGCGCGTACGCTTCTTCCCCGAACGCTCGCAGCCGATCGGCGTGCTCCATTCCGAACCCTATGCGGCAGATGACCTGTTCCTGTGGGATGGCAGCGGCAATCAGGCGATGTGGATCGTGCCATCGAAGCAACTCGTGGTGCTGCGCTTCGGCAACACGCCCAAGCCGAAATACGGCCAGCCAGGCGAATGGGACAACAGCCTGATCCCCAACACTGTGATCCGTGGTCTGAAGGCGAACTGAGCGATGGCGGCGATCGTCATCACCGGGTCGACCAAGGGCATCGGGCGCGGGCTGGCCGAGGCTTTTGCCGCGCGCGGCCACAGCCTTGTGGTGAGCGGGCGCAATCCGGATGAAGTCGATGCTGCCGCGGCCGCACTGCCTGGCGCCAATGGCAGAGTCTGCGATGTGACCGATCCGGCTCAGGTTCAGGCGCTTTGGGATTATGCTGCCGAGCGCCATGGTAGGGTCGACATCTGGATCAACAATGCCGGTTTCGCGATAACCCACAAATGGACCAGGGACCTCGCGCTCGCGGAACTGCGCGCCATGACCGAGGCCAATCTGTTTGGCGGCATCCACGGCACCCAAGTGGCGCTTGCCGGGATGGAGAAGCAGGGCGGCGGCTGGATCTACACCGTGCTCGGCGGTGGATCGGACGGGCGCCAGCGCGACCGCTTTGGCGGCTATGGCATGACCAAGATCGGGCTCAAATATTATTCCGATGCGATGATCCGCGAGACGCGGGAGAGCCCGGTCAACATCGGCACCATCTTGCCGGGCATCCTGATGAGCGACGGTTTCCTGCGGGAAGCGCGCCAACTCGATCCGGCGACTTGGCCAAAACTCGCGCGCCAGCTCGACATGCTTGCCGACCGGGTGGATGATGTCGCCCCATGGCTGGCAGGCCGGGTGCTCGACGGCGGCAAGCACGGTCGCACCATCCGCTGGCTGACCAATGGCAAGATCACTGGCCGGATGCTGGCCGGCTTGTTTGGCCGCAAGCGCGGCGTAGTGCCCAACAGTCTGGGAGAAACAGCACAATGAATCGAAAATCTGCGTCGCTCGTCCTTCTCGCCGCCATGCCCGTCCTGCTCGGCGCCGGCGAGCCGGGGGCTAGCCTGACGATCAATGTCAGCGGCATCCGCAATACCACTGGCGGCCTGATCGCCTGCATCTTTCGCGACCGTCAGGGGTTCCCCACCTGCCAGAAATCGCGAAGTGCGATCATCCAGCGCAGCCGCATCACCGGCTCATCGATGACCGTGCGCTTCACCAATCTGCCCCCGGGAGCCTATGTCGCCAGCGTCCAGCATGACGAGGACGGCGACGGCAAGCTCAAGACCAATTTCATCGGCATTCCGAAGGAAGGGGTGGGCATCTCCAACAACCCCGGCGGCATCCCTAGCTGGGGCCGCTCGGTGTTCCGCATGCAGGGCGACGCGGCAATCGCGATCACCATGCGCTATATTTGAAACGCAGTCTCGCGCCGCTGTTCGCGCCATGCAAGCAGCGCGACCGCGCCGTTGAGCAGCCCGACAAGGAAGAATGGCGCCCAGGGGCCGACCTGATCAAACAGCACGCCGCCGATCCCGGTCAGGATCAGGATGCCCAACGCGCCGCAGAAGTTGAACACCCCGATCACCGAGGCGCGAACTGCCTCGGGAGCTTCCTTGCCGATGATTGTCTGCGCGCCGAGGAAGGCACTGATCTGGCCCATGCCGAGCAGCACGAAGAATGGGATGGCCGAGGGCAGCAGCGGATCCTCAACGAGGATCAGCGCGCAATAGCCCACCATGCCAAGCCCCATGCACCAGGCCAGCGCCTTCATCCGTTTCATCCGGTCAAGCGGCACAGCAATCACGGCTGGCCAAAGCAGCGCGGTCGACTGGGCGATGACGAAGGGAATGTTCCCTTTGCTGGCTGCCTCGGCAGCGGTGAAACCATCGGCAATCGCTGCCTGGTTGCCCCAGGCGATGGCAAACAGGCCGACGATGGCAATATCGCCGCGCGCGACGAAGGCCGCGCAATAGGAAATTGCGATCCGGCGGTTGCCGCGCGCCGCGCCAATGCCTTCGGAAAGCAATTGACCGATCGGCTTCTTGGCATCGACCGACGCGGGAACCCCAGGCTTCAGCGTCAGCCACAGAACGATCGCAGAAACCCCGGCCACCGCTGCGACAACGCCAAGCGCGTCCTGCCCGGCCTCCACCGCGCTGGCACCGCCGGCGGCGAAGATTCCCGGCAGCTTGCCGAGAAAGATCGCCACGACGACCACGCCAAGGCCATTGAGGAAGCCGCAGAGGGCCGTCATCTTGCCGCGATCGTTCTCCACTGCGTAGTCCGAGATGATCGTCGCAAACATGCCCGTCGCCGCGCCGATGCCGAAGGCATAGAGCACCCGGAAGAAAATCAGCTCGGCCATGCTGGTGCCATAGGCAAAGGCCCCATAGGCAATCGCCAGCACGACCATGCCCATGGCATAGACCACGCGCCGCCCGAACTTGTCGGCCAAGGCGCCAAACAAGGCAAAGCCGATCAGCAGGGCAATCTCCTGCGCGATAGCGAGCGTGCCCAGCGCGGTGCCTTGCGCCGCCTGGGCAATGCCGAGGTTGGTGGTCAGCACATAGGGAGTCAGCACGGCCAGGCCGGTGGCAAGGCCGATGGTGACGAAGGAGGCATACATCAGCCCCCAGGCATGCAGCCGGCGCACGCCGGGCTGCAAAGTGGCGGGTCCGAAACGGACTGCGGATTGACTTGCCATGCGCGCTCCCTTGCGATCCGTCGCGACATGAACCGAAACGGGACCAACTGGTCAATGCTGACCACAGTTGACCGGCAGGCGGATAGCAGGGCATCTTCGCCTGCGCTTGGCCGCGCTGGAGGCCAAGACAGGCTGCGAAAAAAGGGATCCCCGCCAATGGATATGGTCAACACTTTCCAGCAATTTGGCCACGCCGCGCTGCCAGGCGCCAACCAGGATGAGTGCGCGCGGCAGGAATTCACCAAGAGCTTCAAGCAATTCGTCCAGCAGGGGTTGCTGCCAGGTCTTGCGCCGACCTTTCAGAACCGCGCAGCGCGCGCGTTCGAGAAGGCGCAGGGCAAGCCGCCCGCCGACCGCTGGGATATCCGCAAGGCGATGGTCGGCGACATCTATTTCCAGCATTACGCCGCTGCCAACCGCATCGCGCAAGAGCTGCTCTGGGAATCGGTGATCGGCCCGATCGAGCGCCAGCTTCCCGAACTCGAGACTTCGGCCCGCGAACTTTCCGCGAGCAACAATGCTCCGCTCGAATCAGATCCCGCCTTCCCGGTCCCGCGCTATGTCTCGGCGATCGACATCCACTGCATGCCCGGCGGCTATGCCAGCGAAGCCGATGCGCACGATATCGCCCAGGGCGCGCTCTATGACCGGGGCGTCTATCTCTATGCCATGGGCTATATGGGCCCCAACAATGACGACATGGGCCGTTCGGTGGGCAATTACATCAAGCGGCGCATGCCCGATTTCAAGCCGCGCGCGATCCTCGACATGGGCTGCACGGTCGGCCATTCGACGGTGCCCTACAAGGAAATGTTCCCCGATGCCGCGGTCACCGGCATCGATGTCGGCGGGCCGTGCGTGCGCTATGCCCATGCCCGGGCCAAGGCGCTGGGCCAGGATGTCGCCTTCCTGCAGCGCAATGCCGAGGATACCGGCTTTCCCGATGAAAGCTTTGACCTCATTGTCAGCCACATCCTGCTGCACGAGACATCGGGGCAGGCGATGCCGCGCATCTTCCGCGAGTGCCACCGGCTGCTCAAACCGGGCGGGGTGATGATCCACGCCGACTTGCCGCCGTTCGACCTGATGGACCCCTTCACCCAGTTCATTCTCGACAATGAGACTTATTATAACAACGAGCCGTTCTGGGGCGCGATGCGCGACAAGGACCAGATCGCGCTGGCTGTCGATGCCGGCTTTGCGAGGGATGCGATCCGTTTTGACACTGCGCCGATGGCGATCATGGAATTCGCTGCGGCCGACCAAAGCTATACCGAGGATGCCGCTGAAGCCTTGGCCGACCGAGAATTCACTGCGGGCGAATATGCGCCCGGCGGCGGCTGGGAAGTGCTGATTGCCCAAAAGGCAGGAAGGCAGGTGGCGGCATGAGAAAGCTGGAACGCAACGCGCGCGGCAAGCGCCCGCAATTCTATGCCACGCCCGGCATGGACGAGGCGATGTCGATGATCATGGTGCTGGCAAACGAGCTGTCGGTGATGCGCGACCGGCTGGATACGGTTGAAAAGGTCGCCGCCGCCAAGGGCATCATGCTCGATGCCGAGATCGAGGCCTACAAGCCCGATCAGCAGGTACTGGAGGCGCGCGAACTGCGCCGGCAGGATTTCCTCGCGCGGCTCTTCTACCTCGCCCGCAAGCAAGCGGCCGAGCTTGAAAGCGGCGACAACGAGGAACGCTACACCAGCGCGCTTGACGACATAGCGGTGAATTGATGACCCTGATTGCTACGCTCGCCCAGCAACTGGGCGCGGATAACGTGCTGACCAATGATGCCGACCGGCTGTTCTATTCGCACGACGTCTTTCGCGCCGGCGAGCTGCCCGATGCGGTGGTGCGACCGGGGTCGGTGGATGAGTTGCAGGCAGTAGTCCGCGCGGCTCACGAGAGCGGCACGGCGCTGGTGATGCGCGGCGGCGGCGCGAGCTATACCGATGCCTATGCGCACCGCGCCAAAGGCGGGATTACGGTCGATACCTCGCGTCTGAAGGCGATCGTCATCGACGAGCAGCGCGCCACCGTGACCGTCGAGGCCGGTGTGACCTGGGCAGAATTGCGCGAAGCGGTGCTGGCACGCGGGTTCAAGACGAAATTCTGGGGCAGCTATTCAGGCCTGTTTGCCAATGTCGGCGGCTCGATGTCGATGAATGCGATCAGCCACGGCCAGGGCTGCGCCGCCGAGGCCGCACTGGCTTTCGACATTATCACCGGCACTGGCGAGCTGATGCGCACCGGCAGCGCGATCTCGTCAAAGGCATCAGCCTTTGCGCGCCACTATGGCCCCGATCTGACCGGGCTGTTCACGGGTGATTGCGGTGTGCTGGGCATCAAGGCGCGGATCACCCTTGCGCTGGTCAAGGCTCCGCCTGCCTTCGCTGCGGCCAGCTTCTCATTCACCAGTTTCGAGGCGCTCCACGCCGCCTTCCGCGCTGCCGCTGTCGAAGGCGTGGTCGAAGAAAACTTCGGGCTCAATGAAGTGCTCCAGCAAGGCCAGCTGGGCAAGGCTGACACCGCCGCCAAAGCCCAGATGGCAGGCAAGATCGTCAAGCAATCGGGTCTGATGAAAGGCGCGGCGAAACTCGCCAGAATGGCCATGGCGGGGGAGAAGCAAATCGCCGCCGCCAGCTATGCCGGGCATTTTATCGTCGAAGGCATCGATCAGTCGGAAGCCAATGGCCGCATCGCGCTGGTCAAGCGGGTCTGCGGCGCCTTCGGCAGCGAAATACCCAATTCTGTCCCCGAAGTCGTGCGCGCCATGCCGTTCGCGCCATTCCACAACACGCTTGGCCCCAAGGGCGAACGCTGGCTGCCGTGCCACGCCCAGCTGGCGCATGATCAGGCAGTGCCGTTTCACCACGCGCTGCAGGCGCTATATGCCGAGGAAAGCGGAGCCATGGCGCGCCACGGCATCGTGTGCGGCGGCATGTTCATGGCGGTGGGCTCGACAGCATTCGTCTATGAGCCTGCCTTCTACTGGCCCGACGCGCAGACGCCCTACCATGCCCGGATTGTCGAGGCCGACTATCTCAAGACGCTGCCCGTCCATCCCCGCTCACAGGCCAATGAAGCCGAGGCGCTGCGGATCAAGGCGCGCGTGCTCGACCTGATGCACGAGCACGGCGGGGTGCACTTCCAGATCGGCAAAGTCTATCCATTCGCGCGCGATCATGATCCGGTGCACTGGGCCTTGCTCAAGGCCCTGAAAGCGCAGCTTGATCCCAAGGGTATCCTGAACCCGGGCAACCTCGGGCTCTGAAGCTTCAGCGCATCAGCACCAGTTCCTCGGCCATGCTGGGATGCAGCGCCACGGTGGCGTCGAAATCGGCCTTGGTGAGTCCTGCCTTGACCGCAATCGCGGCAGCCTGAAGCACTTCGGGTGCTTCCGGGCCGATCATGTGGACGCCCAGTACCTTGTCAGAGGCGGCATCGACCACCAGCTTGTAGAGCCCGCGTTCGGCGTGCTCGGCGAACATGTTCTTCATCGGGCGGAAGTCCGAAGTGAACACCTTGATCTCGCGGAACTGCGCCCTCGCCTGCGCCTCGGTCAGCCCGACCCCGGCGAGCGGTGGCTGCGAGAAGACGGCACTGGGGATATTGGTATAGTCGATCGTGCGCGGATTGCCGCCAAACACCGTATCGGCAAAGGCATGGCCCTCGCGGATCGCCACCGGAGTCAGTTGCACCCGGTCTGTCACATCGCCCACGGCATGGATGCTGGGACATGTTGTGCGGTTAGATTCATCGACCGGCACTTCGCCATTTTTGCCCAGCGCGATCCCCGCGCTCTCCAGCCCCAGCCCGGCGGTGTTCGGGCGTCGGCCGGTTGCGACAAGCACAATATCGGCGGCCAGCGGATCGTGGTCCCTGGTTGTTACC
>JANLSP010000490.1:0-7552 GCA_031362485.1 Novosphingobium sp. | reverse complement strand
TTGCACTGCTGGCCGAAGGGGCGCTAAGGCGCTGGCATGATGAAGCTGGTCCTCCTGTTTCTCGTCACCGTCGCGGCGATGGAGCTGTTTGCCAGTGTCATGCACCGCTGGGTGATGCATGGACCCGGCTGGTTCCTTCATGCCAGCCATCACCGCACCCGCAACGGTCCATTCGAATGGAACGATCTTTATGCCGTGATCTTCGCCGTACCATCGATCACGCTGATCTACGGCGGGGTTCAGGCAGGCTGGGGTGACTGGGCGACCGCAGTAGGCGCCGGAATCGCGGCATATGGCGCGATCTATTTCGGCTTTCACGATGTCATTGTGCACCAGCGATTGCCGCATCGCGTTGTGCCGCGCTCGGCCTATTTCAAGCGCATTGTGCAGGCGCACAGGCTGCACCATGCGGTCGAAAGCCGGCTTGGCGCGGTCAGCTTTGGCTTCCTGCTGGCCCCGCCGGTCGAGCAGCTAAAGGCGCAACTGAAAACCTCGGACGCAGCACGGCTTCGCGAGCCTGCGCGAGATTAGCGGGGTCGGCTCCAAAGGCCGTCACGAGGAACGGCGTCGGGCCTGCGGGTTCCCCGAACCAGTGCACGGACGAAAAGGCCCGCCTTGCCCGCCTTGCTGATTGACACCCGCCGGTCCCAGGCATGCGTTCCAAGCACGGCCACGCGTTCGCCGATGGCACCATAGATCGCATCGGCAGCCAGCACGGCGAGCCGCGAGCGCCCGGGCAGCCGCGTCGCGCCGATCCGCGCCGAAGCCCGGTAAGGCTCTGCCAGCGCCACCAGCCGGCGAGCAATGGCGGCAAGCGCGGCGCGATTGGCCGGGGCAGCGATACTGGCTTCGTCTAGCCCCGCCTCGGCTAGCCATTGCGCCGGAATATAGCAGCGCCCGACTTCGGAATCGGGCACCAGATCGCGCGCGATATTGGCTAGCTGGAAGGCCATGCCAAGATCGCAGGCTCGGTCGAGCGTGTCCTCATCGGCGGGATCGACGCCCATCACCACCGCCATCATGCAGCCGACGGTTCCGGCGACATGATAGCAATATCGCATCAGGTCTTCTTCGTTCTGCGGACGCCATTCGCCGGCATCAAGCGCGAAGCCGGCGAGGTGGTCGTCCACCATGCGGCGCGGCATGCCGGTCTCGCGCGCGACCTGACGCAGCGCGGCAAAGGGCTGCGGCACCGGGGCGTCGGTATTGAGGGCGGCGGCGGTCAGCGCAACGAGGCGCGCCTGCGTGCCATCGGGATCGACCGAGGCGGCGCCGTCATGACCGAGCTCTTGTCCGTCGGTCAGATCATCGAGCGCACGGCACCACGAATAGAGCAACCATGCCCGCTCACGCGTGGCTGGCGCGAACAGCTTGCTCGCCGACTTGAAGCTCTGCGAGCCCTTGGAGATCGCCTCACGCGCGGCAATCACCAGTGCGGCGCGGTCGCTCATGCCTCACCCCCCTGCCTGAGGCCGAGAATGGCGCCAAGCGCCGCGCCCAACGGCACCGGCGGTTTGCCCGACAGGATGCGACAGCGGTCCATGGCGGTTAAACGTCCGGCATAGAACCTCTGGATCACTTCTGGCGGCAATCGGTAGAAATGCGCGAAGATGCGGTCGCGCTGATCTGGCCGGGCGGCGCGGAACAGCATGCGGCCCAGCAGGCGGAAAAAGCCGGAAGCGCGCCAGTGCGCCAAGAACTGCGCCCGGCTCCAGCGCGCCAGCGCCGGGCTGTCAAACGGGCCATCAAAGCTGGCGAGGGCATCGGCCATCTGGAGCGCCAGGCCGAAGGAATAGCCTGTCATCGCGTGGAAAAACCCGCCGCGCAGGCCCAGCCGGGCAATCGGATCAGTGGCCGGCCAGAATGTCATGGGATCGCCGCCGATCAGGATTGGCAGGACGCCAGTTTCTTGCCGCAGTTCCGTGCCGCCAAGCCCACGTTCGGCGGCAAGCTGGCGCACACGGTCGGCGATAAGGTCGAGGTCAAGCGCGGGACTGTTGCTGTAATAGGTATCCTCGACCAGAACCCGATCAGGGCCCAGCGGCAGAATATAGACGAAGCGGTAGCCATCCAGCTGAGGCAGACGCGCATCCATCACCGTGGCGCAATCGGGCTCGGGCGAGGCGGCGGCGAATTCGATGCCGACGAACTTCTGCCAGCCAAGTTCCAGACCGGGCATCGCGCCGTCCGGGCCGCGGGCATCGATGACGCCGCTGGCGGCAATGCGTTCGCCTGAGCGCAAGACCACGCCGTCTTTGTCGATGTTTTCGACTGTCACGCCAGTGCGCGCGCCGCCCAGCTTCTTTCGCACCAGAACATCGAGCGCCGCCGAAGTGACCGAATTGTAGCCGAAATCGAGCACCCGATCGCGCGTATGAAAGCGAACGCGGTGCCTTGGCCAGCTGACCGGTCGCAAGTTCGCAACCAGCGCCGCCATTGCGGGCGGAACATCGCTGTCGAAGAATGACCAGGTGTGGTTGCCACCGAAGGTCTCGCCCGCTTCGAACAGCAGCACTGGCAGGTCAGGCCGCCTTTCGGTCAGCGCCAGTGCGGCCAGTGACCCGGCAAGGCCGCCACCTACGATAATCAGGGGGGACTGTGCGGCCATCTATGCTCGCCATAGTCGGTGCGCGTTGCTAAGCCAAGTCGATGATGGCGGCCGGGATCATATCCGCAAGCGTTGCGATGGCCGCCATGACGGCAATTGTCGGAGTGCGCTATCTCGCAACCAGCGGCGGCTTTGCCTGGTGGGGTCTGCGCCGCCAGCCGAGCCTTCACGCGGGTCTGGGCGCGCAAATCCGCCGTGAGATCCGTTGGTCGCTGCTCAGCGCGGGTATTTATGGCATTCCGGCAGGCCTGGTCGCATGGCTCTGGCGCGAGCAGGGCTGGACCCGGATTTATGAAGATGCCGTCGACCTACCGCTGTGGTGGCTGCCAGTCTCGTTCCTGCTCTGCCTCGCGGCTCACGATTCCTGGTTTTACTGGACCCACCGGCTGATGCACCATCCCGCGCTGTTCCGCACCATCCATGCGGTTCACCATGACAGCCGCCCGCCAACCGCCTGGGCGGCAATGAGCTTTCATCCCTGGGAGGCCGTATCGGGCGCTTTCGTCATCCCGGCGCTGGTCTTCATACTGCCTCTCCATTTCGGCGTCGTGTTGGCCGTCCTGCTGGTGATGACGATCATGGGGACTACCAATCATATGGGCTGGGAGCTCTTTCCTGCACGCATTGTTCATGGCCGTGCAGGCAAATGGCTGATAACGGCGACCCACCATCAGCTTCATCATGAAAGGTACAGTTGCAATTATGGCCTCTATTTCCGCTTCTGGGATCACCTGTGCGGCACGGATCGGGGCCTTGGCAGCTTCACTCGTGGTTTCGGGCGCAGCGAGGGCTGAACCTGTTGCAGCGCCTGCAGCGGCGACCGCCACGCTCGACATCACGGTCCATGGGATAAATTCAGCCAAGGGCGTAATTCGTCTCGCGATCTGCCCGTCGGCTGCGGGATTTCCTGATTGCAGGGGCCGCGAGGTGCGCTCAGCCAGCCTGCCGATCTCGGGTGGCCGGGCCAGTATCCGCTTTACCGACCTGCCCTGCGATACTTACGCAATCAGCCTGTTCCACGACGCCAATGACAATGGCAAGCTCGATACATTTCTCGGTATCCCGCGCGAAGGTTATGGCTTCTCGCGCAACCCGCCATTTCGCCCGCGCGCGCCGCGCTTTTCGGAAGTCGAGTTTGCGATCAGCGGTGCCATGGCGACAACGATTTCGCTGCGATACATCCTTTAGAGTTTGCCCAATCCCATGGCAAACACGATCAGAAGCCGGGGCTGCCTGTCTGCAAAGGCCGTGCTAATACTTTGACGAATTTTGAGAGGCATGGCAGGTAAGTCAGCCGTGGTGATCGTACCCGGCGCATCGCCGCAGCAGGTCTTTCCTTACAGGGTCATGATATAATGCCGATCCTCTCACTCGACAGCCTCACTCTGACAAACACGCATCCCCAGGATACAATCCGCGCGGCAGCAGCGGCCGGCTTTGATGCCTGCAGCCTGTGGATCCAGCCGCCGGCGCTTTTTCCCGCGCCGCTGCTCTCGTCTGACAAGGAACGCGAGTGCATCGCAATCATCGCCGATACCGGCATTCATGTGATCGCGCTTGAGGTTTTCGACCTTCATTCGCCAGCGGCAGTTGAAGCTTGCAAGCCCCAGCTTGCGTTGGGGGCGCGGCTTGGCGGGAAGGCGGCGCTGACAATCAACTACGGCAATTCCGATCGCGCGGAGGCGGCAGATACACTCGCCCTGTTCGCCGAGGCCGCTTGGCAATTCGGACTGGCCGTCAACCTCGAGCCGGTCTGCGGCGGCCAGAGCCAGACACTGGCCGAGGCCGAAGCGCTGATCCGCGCCTCGGGCGCCGACGTCGGCTTATGTTTCGATCCACATCACCTGATCCGCAGCGGTGGGGGGTTGGCACAGCTTCAGGCGGTCGAACGCGGTCGCATCCGCTATGTGCAGATCTGCGATGGTCCGATCCCGCAGCCGGCTGAAATTGCCGCGACCGAGGCTGTCTGCGAGCGGCTTTATCCGGGGGAGGGCGATTTTCCGTTGCTGGACCTGCTGCGCGCCGCGCCGCGCGATGTGCCTGTTGGTTTTGAATGCCCGAGCCTGCGCCGTGCTGGAGCGGGCATTTCGGCAGAAGCGCAGGCAACGGAAGCCATGGCCTCCATCCGCCGATTGATGGCCAGGCTGGACTGACACGGCGTAGCTAAAGAATGAATGGATCCGCGCCGCGGGTACTCGCATCGTTGACCATGATGACGATGTCGGACAGCCGCTCGCTGTAACAATGGACCATATGAACCAGAAAGGCGCGAAATGCGGCCTTGCCCGACTGGCGCGCACCCTGGTTGATATCATGCGCCACATTCCCACCGAGGCAGGCCAGCATGCCGGCGGAGCGAAGTAGCCCCTTGGTGGAGATACTCGGGACGCTCCTGCCATTGTCATGCGTGGTGTTTTGATTAGAAATGGTGGACACACTTGGGCTCGAACCAAGGACCCGCTGATTAAGAGTGAGAGAAAATAACTGGAAAGTGGTGGAATTATCAGGAGGGAAGGCTTGACGAATGGCAGAAAACCAAGCATTTAAGCGGAACTGACCGGCAGCTATCTAACGTAACAGGAAGTCCGCCAGTTAGACAGATGTTAGACAGAAAGGCCCACCATGCCTAAGCCGACTTCGCTCTTGAAGGGGTTCGAGAAGACAGTTGAGACGGTCCGCGCCGATCCCGCCAAGCGCCAGGTGATCTTTGACGAAGCGACAACCGGCCTCGCGCTGATCGTATCGCCGAAGGGCAAGAAAAGCTTTTCGATCGTGGCGCGAACTCCCGGCGGGAAGCAGGTCTGGAAAAGTATCGGCGAGCCCGGCAAAATGTCGATCGTGGCGGCGAGGGCGAAGGCCCGCATAGGCGTCGATCGGATCAGGGCTGGCGAGGCCGAAGTTTTCCCCGAAGAGAAACCGCCCGCGCCGGTTGAGACGTTCAAGACCGTTGCCGAGCGCTTCGTCGCCCGTTGGGTGGACAAGGGCGGCAAGAAGCAGGACGGCGTACCGCTGCGCTCGAAACGCGAGATCGTGCGGCACTTCAAGAAATACGTTTATCCAAAGTGGGGCGAGAAGCCCTTCCTCTCCATTCGCCGCGGCGTCGTCACGGCACTGATGGACGAGATGGTCGACAACAACGGAGCGGTGCAGGGCGACCGCGTGCTGGCCACGCTGGCGAAATTGTTCAACTGGTATCGGCAATATGACGAGGACTATGTCTCGCCGATAATTCCGGAGATGAAGCGATCAGGCAGCCACATATCCCGTGCCCGGCATCGCATCCTCGCCGATGACGAAATCAGGGCCGTGTGGACAGGGTGCGGGGAAATTGGCACCTTCGGCGCCTTCGTTCGCGTTTCGCTGCTGACAGGGCAGCGCAGGGCCAAGGTTGCGGCAATGCGGTGGGAAGATATCAGCGATGGAGTCTGGACGATCCCTGCCGAAGACCGGGAGAAGGTCAACGCCGGTTCACTCAAGCTTCCGCAACCCGCGCTCGATCTCATTGCGGCCCAGCCGAAAATCAATGGCAATCCCTTCGTCTTCGCTGGTCGCGGCAAGCGAGCTTTCAACAGCTTCTCGGATGGCAAGGAAGACCTCCAGGCGAAGGCGCCGATCGCGCCATGGGTGACGCACGATCTTCGCCGCACCGCCAAGTCACTGATGGCGAGGGCAGGGGTGCGACCTGATATCTCCGAGCGGACACTCGGCCATGTCATTGCCGGCGTTGAAGGGGTCTATGACCGGCATGGCTATGCCGAGGAAAAGGCCGAGGCGCTCCGGGCGCTGGCAGCGCTGGTCGAACGGATATTGCAGGGTGGTGGGAACAATGTTGTTCAGCTGGCGGCGGCGTCGTGAATTTCGATCCACGCAACCATACTCTGCCGCTGGAAGACGTCCAGCGCATTCATTTGGGGCTGGAATCCGACCTCTACGAGGCAGAACCGATGGAATTTAGCGCTGAAACCATAGCAGCCATGCTCCAATCCATTGCCGTTCAAGTTAGTGACGCCAAGGCAGCCGCAATCCATGCCGTCGTGCGCGCATTGCGCGGCGAGGATCAGCACCATCGGTTGGAATTGCACCAGGTCCGCAAGGGCAGGCACAAGATGCATCACCACTATGCCGCTGACCGCAAACGTGACCAGGAGTGGCTCGCAATTCTCGCGCAACTTGAGTCTGATGGCATAAAAACCGAGTCTGCAATTGCAACGATCGCTGAGCGCTTTGGAGTCAGTCGAGCGTCAGTTTTGCAGGAATTAAGCAGGCCGAAACAATACTAGACATGGGCCGTTCAGTGGAACGCTTCGCGGGCCGTGATGGCATCAAATTTTCCAATCCTCGTCCAAACAAAAACGGAAAAGCCTAGACCGCAATTCATTGGCGCCGAGCGTAAAGCTGCAACAAATGGTGTGCTCCGGACATGAACGGAGACACATCAAATGCGAGTTCTCAGACCAAACGAAACCGCCGCCAAGGTAGGCATCTGCGATCGGCAGCTGCGCGACCTTGAGGCCGAAGGACTGTATCCCAAACGGTTTACCCTGAACCCGAGTGGCACTGGAAGGGCGCGCGGCCACATTGAGGCCGAAGTCGATGCCTGGATCGCCGAGCGCGCGGCATCGCGGGAGCTGGTCCAATGACACAGAAAAACCCCCGCGCCGTTCAGGGCGCGAGGGCTGTTTCATCCTTTGGCGGGGATGCTGGCAGCCATATCACAATTATCGGGCACAGGCCAATCCTGCGTGCACCTGTCGCCGCGCGCCTTCGCCTGGAAGCATTGCTTTGGGCCTTTGGAATGGAGGTGCGTCATGGCTGACATGGACAGGATACCATTGAAAGAAGCTGTGCGGCTTCTCGCCAGCATCAACTACGACCCCACCTGGAGCGTCGAAGCCTTCGTAAATGCGGTTAGGCACTTTTCGCCGCTTGAGCGTTCGACAATCG
>JANLSP010000479.1:0-4570 GCA_031362485.1 Novosphingobium sp. | reverse complement strand
TTCCCAATAAGGGATCGATTCGATCCACAGCAGGGGATCGCCCTTGTTCTCTATTTCGGTGTTCCAGCGGCCGATCGGTGTGAGGCCCGCATTATAGGCGGCCATCACCTTGGGCAGCAGGCCCTGCGTCGCGGGATCGTTCTTCAGCATGTTGAGATGACGCTGGCCGAAGGCAAGGTTGACTTCCGGCTTGTTCAGATCGCTTGCCGAACCGGTCACCCCGATGGCCGAGGCGTGGTCACGCGCGGCGGCGGGCATGATCTGCATCAGCCCGCGCGCGCCTGCCGGGCTGACTACCGCGGCGCGGAATACCGATTCCTGCAAGGCATGGGCATAGACCAGCGCGGGGTCGACCTGCCAACCGCCGACCGGCGTCCATCGCGGCGTGGGAAACCGGAGCGCAGGTTCGGGCTTGCCGCCATGCGGCGCGCTTGCGGCCATCCAAAGCTGGGTCGAAGGCATGCCGAGATCGCGAGCCAGTCGCGACAGCGGCTGATACTGCGAAGGACTGCCGATCCGCGCCTGATGCCGCAACACGTCGTCCGCGAGGCTATCTTTCCCGATTTGCGACAGCGCCACGGCTGTGCGGACATTGCTTTCGCCTCGTAGCGACTGCCAGTCATTCTGGGTGAAATCGGGCGCTGTATGGCGGTCTGAAAGTTTCAGCCCCAACAGTTCGGCAGCGAGCATACCATAAAGCGTGTCATCGCGTCCGGCGGCAGCCTTGAGCAGGGCGGCAGCTTTTTCCGGCTGACGGCAACGCACCACGGCGCGCGATTGCCAAAAACGGGCTGCAGCCAGCAGTTCGGGATTGTCGGCGCGGGATGCGGCCTTGTCGAAAGCATCCGCAGCGCCCGCGCAGTCATCGAGCCGCCAGGCCGAAAGTCCCGCTGTCCACCAGGCTTCGCCCGCCCAGGGGCCGCTTCCCTGGCCGGCCAGTTGGGCCAGTGCATAGGCCGAAGTCGGATCATTTTCGATATAGAAACTCCAGGCGACGCGCTGGCGCCATTCTGTGCGTGTGGCATCGCTGAGTTGGAAATCGATGCCGTCGAGCAACTGGCGCGCGCCCAGCGGGTCGTCGGTCTTGATCCGCGCCAGAATGGCATTGGAAATATCGCCTGGCATCGTGCCATCATCGGTATCACGCGGACGGGTCCGTTTCGGCGGCGCAGGCAGGCTGACTGTGGGTTGCGGACCGGGCAGGGAGGGCAGCGAAGTCGCGCCTCGACGCAGTGCCAGCTGAGTGACTTCCTGAGCCTGTGGGAGCTGAGTTCCGCTCTGCAGCCACTGGCTGAGTTCGTTGATCTCGATGCGCGGAGAACCGGGTGCGAGGAAGTATTCGGCGCGGGCGGCGGCGTGCAACGGGCCATCTGCTTTCTGGGAAAAAAGATTCTGGACCTGCACCCAGTCCTTGCGGTCAATCGCAGCGAACAGCCCGCGATAATACTCCCGCTCTTCCTGGCTCAGCACTGCAGGCACTGCCGAGCGGTCAGCTCTGCTGCGAAAATAGTCGATTGCCGCGCTGTTTGCCTGGGCCCCTGGGGCGATCAGAGCAATGGCCGCAGGCACGCCCAGAACGGCAGTAAGGCACCGAAGTTTTTGCACTGCAAACCGCTTCACAACTTGTCCAATTCCGTCACGTTTCGCCCTGCGTCCATTCCAGCAAGGACTGCCAGGCACCGCCCTTCCAGCGCGGCCGCTCAAGCAAAACGGCAAGATCGCGCATGGCAAGTATTGGGATATTGGAGCTCCCATGGTTAATTTGCGGGGAATTTGCAGGATTAATCGCTGGGTTGTGTCCCAGCAGCGGCAGGATGTGGCTGCCGAAGACAATCAGGCGTTTTGGCGCAGCCAGGGCAATGTGGTGACACGCAAGTTCGCCAAGGCCTCGCGCTGCAAGAGCCGCCCAGTCGGCGTGTGGTATTGGGCGGGGCAACAGGCTGGCGCGGTAGACAGCCCCTGCATCCACTCCCCACGCCGCGAGCATGGCGTCGAGCAGCCGGCCTTGCGGGCCCGAGAGCAGCATTTCAACGTCATCGGGCTCAGGTTCCGGAACCATGATCATCAATTCGGCCCCGGCGGATCCGCGCGGCGCCACCCGGTTTGACCGGGCGGCGCTATCCAGCCATTCGCTTTCCAGCCACCAGGGCGCAAAATCCTCACGCTTGCTAGGCCACTCGCTGCGGTCAGGTTCAGCAGGGGGCGGAGTGGAAGCGGCGGCGGCCGATGCTTGTGCATCATCGATCTGTGCCACCTTCAACACCGTCGGCACAGTCCAGCTCTGTGGTGAGTCGATCCAGTCATGATCCACCCCGGCGTCGCGCCACCAATCGATCGCTGCGGCAAATTGGTCCGCAAGGCTGGATTTTGCACTTTCGTTCATAGTGCGGGTCTTGACCTGCCAAGCGGCAGCAATCAAGGCTTGGCTTCGCAAATGTCGCTGCAAGGCGCAGGACCGGGGCCAAGGAAAGTATTGCCATGATCGAACGCGAATCGATGCCCTATGACGTCGTGATTGTCGGCGGAGGCCCGGCGGGGCTGGCCGCGGCAATCCGGCTGAAGCAGCAAAATGCCGATATTGCGGTCTGCATCCTCGAAAAAGGCTCGGAGATTGGGGCGCATATCCTCTCGGGCGCGGTATTTGATCCCCGGGCGATGGATGAATTGCTACCCGACTGGCGGGATCAGGACTGTTCGATGGCGGAAACGCCGGTAACCGATAACTGGCACTGGTTCCTGACCAAGACCGGCAAAATGCCGATCCCGCATTTCCTGATGCCGCCCTATATGTCGAACAAGGGGAAATATACCGGCTCGCTCGGCAACCTGTGCCGATGGCTGGGTGGCAAGGCCGAAGAACTCGGCGTCGAGATTTTCCCCGGATTTCCGGCCGCCGAAGTGCTTTATGACGACAATGGGGCGGTAATCGGGGTGCAGACCGGTGACATGGGCGTGGGGAAGGACGGCAGCCAAAAGGGCGATTTCCAGCCCGGCATGAACCTGCTCGCCAAATACACTGTATTTTGTGAAGGCGCACGAGGGCACCTGACCAAACGCTTGAAATCAAAATATGATCTGGAACGCGATTGCCAGCCTCAAAAGTATGGCCTTGGCATAAAGGAACTGTGGGACATTGACCCGGAAAACCATGTGCCGGGCCGCGTTCTGCATACTCAGGGCTGGCCGCTGAGCGAGAGCGGCTCGGGCGGGGGCGGGTTTCTCTATCATCAAACGAACAATCAGGTGGCATTGGGTTTCGTCACCACGCTCGATTACGCCAATCCATACGTCTATCCTTTCGAGGAATTCCAGCGCTGGAAACAGCATCCCGAAATCCGCAAGATTCTGGAGGGCGGCAAGCGCGTCTCCTACGGCGCGCGCGCGATCAACGAGGGCGGCTGGCAGGCCGTGCCGCACCTCGCTTTCCCGGGCGGCATGATTGCGGGGTGTTCCGCGGGCTTCGTCAATGTGCCCCGGATCAAGGGCAGCCATACCGCGATGAAAAGCGGCATGCTGGCCGCTGAATCCATCGCAGCCGCCATCGCTGCCGGCCGCGAGCAGGATACCCTGGACGATTATGAAGCCGCCGTGCGCAGCAGCTGGATCGCCAAAGAGCTGGAGCTGGTCCAGAATTCCGAGCCGATCCTTGCCAAATTCGGTGGCGATCTGCTGGCTACCGGGCTTGCCGGCATCGAGATGTGGCTGCGCTATCTGAAAATGCCGCTGGTGAAGCCGATGAAGCATCACACCGATGCCTCCGCCACGCAGCGCGCCGATCTGTTCAAGCCGATCGAGTATCCGAAGCCCGACGGAGTTATCAGCTTCGACCGGCTCACATCGGTGTCCTACAGCTTCACTAATCATGAGGAGGACCAGCCGTGCCACCTCGTGCTGACCGACCCATCGGTGCCCACGCGTATCAACTTGCCGGTCTACGCCGGGCCGGAGGCGCGCTATTGCCCGGCGGGGGTCTATGAATTCGTCGGCGATCCCGGTGCCGAGCAATTGCAGATCAACGCGCAGAACTGCGTCCACTGCAAGACCTGCGACATCAAGGACATGACCCAGAACATCGAATGGGTCACGCCTGAAGGCGGCGGCGGACCGAACTATCCGAACATGTGACGAGCCATTCGTGTCAGGAATGTTGGGGTGATCGAAACCGCCTACGCCAAGCTCAATCTCGCGCTACACGTCCGGCGGCGGCGCGAGGATGGCTATCACGAACTCGAGACGGTTTTCGCATTCCTTGACGATGGCGACCGGCTTACTTTCGAGGACGCGCGAGCTGACCGCCTGACAGTCAGCGGCGAGTTCGCCTGGGACCTGTCGGGCACGGGCGAGAACATCATTCAACAGGCGATGGCGCGGTTGCCGCGCAAGCGAGGCTGGGCAGTCTCGCTCGATAAGCGATTGCCGGTGGCGGCGGGACTGGGTGGGGGCTCCGCCGATGCAGCCGCCGTGTTGCGCATGGTCGGCCGGACGCAAGGCTTGCCCGATGACTGGCACCAGATAGCGGCAAAACTTGGCGCCGATGTGCCGGCTTGCGTTGAAAGTCTGGCGACAATCG
>JANLSP010000457.1:0-5990 GCA_031362485.1 Novosphingobium sp. | reverse complement strand
TCGCCTCGATCCGGCCTTTGACCTGCCGGTCATCAAGGGCTTTCATTTTCGCGCACCACCGCCGCGTACTTCGCCGCCAAGGTCGTTGACCACGACCTTGGCCCCCTCCTTCGCCAGCAGCAATGCCACAGCGCGGCCAATCCCGCGCCCTGCGCCGGTCACGACTGCGACCTGGCCATCAAAACGTCCCATGACTGCTCTCCTTAGTAAACCACCCGCAACTGCGGCGGTGCGCGAAAATGAAAGCCCTTGATGACCGGCAGGTCAAAGGCCGGATCGAGGCGAAGGCTCGGCAGACGTGCCAGCAACCTCAGCACAGCCTCTCGGATCTGCAGCCGCGCCAGATGCATGCCCACGCAGATATGGGGTCCACCGCCGAAGCCGAAATTACGCACATTTCGCGGCCGGTGCAGATCAAAGCGGTCAGGATCACTGAAATACTTTTCGTCGCGGTTGGCCGAACCCTGCGCGACGTAGATCACCGCGCCTGCTTCCAGCGGCACGCCGCCAAGCACATGATCGCGGGTCAGTGTGCGGAAGTTGCTCGCCACTGGCCCTTCCCAGCGCAGCGTCTCCTCGATCGCGATCGGCACCATGTTGGGGTCGGCACGCAGCTCAGCGAGCGCCTGCGGGTCTGAGAGCAGCGCGACCAGAAGGCAGCCTGTGGTCCGGAAGCTGGTATCAGCACCTGCATTGAGGATGTGGCGCAGGAATGCGATCAGCACTTCCTCATCCAGCACTTCACCGTCGATCTCGGTAGTTATCAGCTGGCTGATAAGATCGCTTCCCGGTTTGCTCCTGCGCTGCTCGACCAGGCAACGAAAATACTCCGCGAGATTGCCCCCTGCTTCCATTGCCTCGCTGGCATAAGGTGTGATGGCGAAAGTCTGCGTCACTGCCAGCTTCTCGAAAAGCGACACGTCGTCTGGCGGCAGGTCGAGCAGGCGGCAAACGATGTCGAAGGGAAATCGCCGGGTAAACTCTGACACCAGCTCTGCCGACCCCCGCTCGGCGAAAGCGTCGATCAGGCCATCAATCACCGGGCGGATCACCCGGTCGTTCCATTGCCGCACTGCGCCGGGCGAAAATGCCTGCTGGAGAAAACGCCGCGCGCGGCCGTGTTCGGGCGGGTCCATGACGATCAGGATCCGCCCGAAAGCCTTCTCGACGGCGACCTTGTGAACGATGCTGCTGCTGAATAGCACCGGATCATCGAGCACCTCGCGGACCGTGTCATAGGTCCAGGCGGTGTACTGCGGCCGGCCATCGGCAGCCGGATCGGCCGCCGCGCCGAAAGCCGCGCCATAATGCCCGGGCGATACCGCGGCGCGGCGGCGATATTCGGCCATGATCGGCCAGGGATCTTCGATCGCGCCGAATACTTCCTCGTCGGCCATGAACGGGCTGAATGCGGCATTCGCAATGTCGTGCAAAGGACACGGTTTCATGGTTGGCTCGACCCTTTTATCGCGGAAGCCTCGTATCTTCGCAGAGTTTGGCACCGCAGGCGCGGCTGTATTGATTTGACGCGACATCCCGTGACCCGAGCCTGGTCCAATTGCCCGGCGACAGGCGCAATAGTGATGGACATGCGCGTCTGACTTATGCACTGCATCTGTCGCAGCGCATGATTCACGCGCACCAATTCAAACAACTGCATGGTGGCCCTGGGGCTAGATCGACATGCGGAAGCGGGAGCAGGAAAATGTCACAAGTCAATCTCGGCATTGAGCCAGAAGTACTGAAAGCGATCTATGGCCAGATGGCCAGGATTCGGGCCGTCGACAAGGCAGTCCAGGCCGGGCTTTCGGCTGGCAAGTTCCAGTTCACCTATTGGCCGATGACCGGGCAGGAATGCATCCCCGCGACGATCTCGCAGCTGATCACCGCGCGTGACTACATGGTGACCACCTATCGCGGCATCCACGATCAGGTCGCCAAGGGCGTCGACCTCTACGGCATGTTTGCCGAGGCACTGGGCCGCGAAGGCGGTCTCAACAAGGGCAAGGGCGGCAGCCCGCACATTTCCGATCCCTCCTCTGGCTCTATGGTCACCACTGCCATCGTTGGCGCCGGCGCACCGATCGCCAACGGCCTGGCCATTTCGGCCAAGGAACGTGGCGAGGACCGGGTAACGATCGTCAACTTCGGCGACGGCGCGACATCCATCGGCTCGGTCCACGAGGCAATGAACCTGGCTGGCGCCTGGAAACTGCCGGTGATCTTCATGTGTCAGAACAACCAGTGGGGCGAATACACCGAAATCCCGACCTACACAGCCAGCCCCAATTTCTATGGCCGCGCCGAGGCGCTTGGCTTCCGCGGCGTGCAACTCGACGGCAACGATCCGGCTGCATTCCATGCGGGCATGAAGGACGTGATCGACTATGTCCGCGCAGGCAAAGGCCCGGTCTTCGTCGAAGCGATAACCTATCGCCTCGGGCCGCACGCCGGCGTGGGTGACAACTACAATGCTGCCAAGGACGTGCTTAACGCCGCCAAGGATTGCGCTCCGCTTGAAAAGACGCGAGCGCTGCTGATCGATGCCGGGATCTGCAGCGAAGACGAGCTGACTGCGCTCGAAGCCGCTGCCAAGGCGGAAGTCGATGACGCCATCGCCCGCGCGCTGGAAAGCCCGGTCACTCCGGTCAGCGAAACGCTGATCGATGTGTTCGCCGATGCCACTTGCGTGCCCAAGCGCGGCTCCTATCCGCTACGCGCGGCCGAGGGCGAGCATGCTGGCCCGACTGAAACCATGACCATGGTGCAGGCCGTGATCAGCGCACAGTCGCTGGCGATGGATGCCAACCCGGAAGTGTTCATTCTGGGTGAGGACGTGGGCGATCCGCACGGCGGCGTGTTCGGCACCAACAAGGGCCTGCAAACCAAGCATGGTGACCGCCGCGTGCGACCCACCCCAATTGCAGAATCGGCAATCCTCGGCGCGGCCATCGGATCTTCGATTGCGGGCATGAGCCCGATTGCGGAGATCATGTTCGTTGATTTCTTCGGCGTTTGTCTCGATCAGCTGGCCAACCATGCCGCCAAGCAGCGCTACATGTCAGGCTCAGCAACGCATGCCCCGATGGTGGTGCGTGTGCAGCTTGGCGGCGGCATGGGCGGTTTCGGCGCGCAGCACTCGCAGAGCCTTGAAACCTGGCTGACCCATGTTCCCGGCATCAAGGTTGTCTATCCGTCCAATCCTGTTGACGCCAAGGGCCTGCTGCTATCGGCCATCGATGATCCCGATCCGGTGGTCGTGATGGAATCGATGATGCTGCTTTATACGCAGAAGGACGAGGTGCCGACCGGCGATTACCGCGTACCGCTTGGTGTCGCCAAGGTGAAGCGCGAAGGCACTGACGTAACGCTGATTTCCTATGGCTGGGACCTGCTTAACTGCATGGCCGCGGCCGAAGAACTGGCCAAGGATGGCATCAGCGCCGAAGTGATCGACCTGCGTTCGCTGGTACCGATCGATTATGCCCGCGTGCTGGCATCGGTGAAGAAGACCGGCCGCGCCGTGGTTGTCCACGCGGCAGTCGAATTCTGCGGTTTTGGCGCGGAAGTTTGCGCCACGATCAATGAAGAACTGTTTGGCCAGCTGAAGGCACCGGCCATTCGCCTGGGCGCGGAATATGCGCCGATGGCCTATTCCAATGTGATCGAGATGAACCAGGTGCCCAACACCGGCGCAATCGTCGCGCGCGTGCGCGAAACCATGAAATCCTGATCCAGAGAGAGTTACCCAGTCATGGCGACAACATTGACCATCCCCAAGCTCGAAATGTCGATGAGCGAAGGCACGCTTGCAGAATGGATGGTGGAAAGCGGCACCCACGTGAACGAGGGCGAAGTGATCTACACGCTTGAAACAGACAAGACCGCCCGCGAGATCGAGGCACCGGCCAGCGGCACGCTGATCCAGAAGGTATCGGACGGCGAAACCTATCCGGTCGGCACCGAGATCGGCGAGATCGTCTAGCGCTCCCTGCGCGAAATCTGGGTTGGGCCACTCTGTCCCCGGCCGGGGATGGAGTGGGCGCTCATTGCAATAAGCCGGTCTGCCTGGCTCTGGTCAGGCCGTCTCGCCGGCGTCGACCAGCAGGGTACTGCCCGTCATGAACAGCGCCATGTCCGAAGCGCAGAACAGCACAGCGCGGGCAATGTCGTCAGGCACGCCGACCCGGCCGAGCGCCGATGACAGCGTCGCAGATATTTCGCTGCGGACACGCTCAGGCAGTTCGGCGAGCGCGGCCGTGTTGCCTTCCGTTTCGCAGAAGGTCGGAGCCACACCCAGCACGCGAATACCATGCGGCGCCAGTTCGATGGCGAGCTGCTTGTTTAGGCCGCGCACCCCGTGCTTCGAGGCGACATAGGCGGAGACTCCGGGCGCGACACCTTTGAAGCCTGCGGTGGAAACCACATTGATCAATACACCGCTGGTGCCCGCCGCGACCATCCTCCGGGCTGCCTCACGGCAACTGGCGAAGACCCCGCGCAAGTTAACATCAAGCGTCCGGTCCCAAGCCTCATCGGTCATGTCGAGCAAGGGAACGTTGGGATAGAGCCCCGCATTGTTCACCCAGATGTCGAGACAGCCGAACTCGCCAATAGCCAGATCCGCCGCTGCAACAATCGACGCCGTATCCGTAACATCGAGCCGGGTGGCGATGACTTTCGCGCCATAGCGTGCGGAAATCTCGGTGGCGGCCTGGCGCGCCAGGTCGATCTTGAGATCGCCGATTACCACCGCCGCGCCTGCTTCGGCCAGACGCCGAACCATGGCATTGCCCAGCCCCTGCGCGCCGCCTGTAACGACTGCTGTGCGGCCTGCGAGCGAAACCAGCTCGGCTATGCTCTTGCCTGAGACATCGGCAATCGCCACTCCGCTCATGCCTGCGCCGCGTCGCCGAAGGCAATCACATCATCGGCATAGTCGATGTCGCCAAGCACGATATTGGTATTGATCGCTTCGCCTGCCACCCGCTCCCACAGCACCAGTTTGTGATGCCAGGGCGAATCCGGGTGATCGTCCATCAGCGGGCCGACTTCGATACCCAGCGCGGCCAGCCGCGTCTTGTGGGCGTCTAGGTCCTTCACTCCGAAAACCACCGAGGTGACGCCCTCGCCTTTGCGTTCCAGCTCGCTCCAAAGCCACTGGTTGAAATCGGTGCGCGTCTCCATCGGCGCGACCACTTCGAGCCCCGCCTCCCAGCTGATGCACATGGTAAAGCCCATGTCCTCGCGGGCAAAGCGGGTAAGCGTCGCCCCGGTCAGCTTTTCAAGCTGCGCGACATTGGCATCGAGGTTTTCCGGGCGCGAGAGCCAAGCGACATGATCGACGTGGTTGATGAATTTCTTCATGGACCGCTCCCTCAAAACATCGTGCTGCCGCCATCGACGCCAATCGTCTGGCCGGTGACATAATTGCCCTCGTCACTGACGAGGAACAGGCAGGTTGGCGCGATGTCCTCGGGGGTGCCGAAACGGCCAAGCGCCACTTTGACCCGTTCTGCTTCATAGGTTCCCGAATCTTCCAGATACCAGATCGATTTGGGCGTCAGCGCCGAAGGCAGGATGGTGTTCACCCGGATGCCATGCGGCCCCCATTCCTTCGCCGCCGTGCGGGTGAGTGAACGGATCGCCTCCTTGCTGGCCGAATAAGCGAGGAAACCGGGCTCGCTGCGCGGGCCATAGCTGGAGCCGAAATTGAGCACTGCGCCGCCGCCCTGGCTTTTCATGTGGGGGAAGCACAGCTGCATCAGCTGCAGCGAACCGAAGAAGGCCGACTGGAAATCGATCTTGCAATTGGCCTCCATCTTTGGGTCTTCGATCGGCAGATAATCGGTGAATGTGTGGGCATTGTTGACCAGCACATCGACCCGGCCCCAGTCGGAAATCGCCTTGCTGACTGTGGCTTCGGACTGATCCATCTCGCCCGCCAGCGCCACCAGCGGTGTGCAGATACCGCCTTCCGCCGTGATCCT
>JANLSP010000433.1:0-6283 GCA_031362485.1 Novosphingobium sp. | reverse complement strand
CCTGCCCTTCGTCGGCGAGGGGCTGTATGAAAACGCCGCGAGCGCCGATAGGACCTATGTCGAGATTGCCGGCGATCACTTCGCTTTCCGCGAGGAAGAGCCGCGCGACGGCGGAATCCCGGACGTCGCAGCGGCAATCATCAATTGGCTAAAGCCCCGGTTTGCGGCGGCAGGGGAGTGACGACAATGGCACTGGATGGCGCAAGAATTCTGGCGGTGGGCGGCGGCTCGGGGATCGGACTTGCCGTGGCGCGCGCGGCGAAGCGCGAGGGCGCCGAGGTGACCATTGCTTCGACCAGCGCGGAACGGCTCGCGGCGGCGGCGCAGCAGCTCGGCGGGGTCACCACTGCACAGCTCGATATTGCCGACGAGTCGGAAGTGGCGGGCTTCTTTGCCGCCTCAGGCCCGTTTGATCACATTGTCACGACTGCCGGCGACTGGGGTGAGGCCGGCCGCGGCCTGATGGCGGAAATGGACCTGAAGCAAGCCGAAGCGCTGTTCAGGGTGCGTTTCTGGGGAGCGGCGATCCTTGCCAAGTATGGCAGCGCGCGACTGGCCCCAGGCGGCTCGCTGACCCTGACGGCGGGAATGAGCGCCTGGCGCCCGGCCGCGGGCTCGGTAATGGCAACGGCAATGTGCGGCGCGGTCGGGCATCTGACGCTGGGCCTCGCCAAGGAACTCGCGCCGCTCAGGGTCAATGCGGTGTTTCCCGGCGGGGTGGCGACCGAGGTCTACAACGGCTTGCCCGAAGCAGTGCGCGCTGCCTGGGAGGGACGCTTTACCTCGCAGCCATTGCCGCGCATCGGCCAGCCCGACGAAGTGGCCGAAGCCTATCTCTACCTGATGAAGGCAGGCTACACGACCGGGCAGATATTGCAGGTCGATGGCGGATCGATGCTGGCGGGTTAGGGCTGCTCTAAACCTCCTCAAGCAGCCCTGCGAGGTGGATCGTCGTCAGATCTTCCAGAAATGGCCCGATCAGCTGCGCCCCGATCGGCAGACCTTCCGCCGACCGGGCGATGGGTACTGAGGTCGCCGGCAGGTGCGGGAAGGTCGCCACCGCGGGCCAGGCGATCTGCGCCATATAGGTGGTCTCCGCCCCGTCGATGTTCTGGATGCGCTCCGCGAAGGGCGAGGCGTCGTGCGCGAAGGCGGTGACCCCATAGGCCGGGGCAGCAACGATATCCCACTCGCGGAACAGGTCTGCCCACTGGCGGCGCACGACGGCCTGCAGACCGATGGCTTCAAGCCATTCACGGCTCGTCGTCTCTGTCGGAAATTCGGGATCAGTGAGTTGGAATATCGGCCCGAGCAGCTGGGTATAGGCGATCTGTGCCTGAACCAGATCGGGAAGCAGGTGGCTCGATCGTCCGACTTTGGCCCCCTTGCGCGTGAGCCAGTCCGCCAGCCGCCCCATGGCAGCGGAAATCTCCAGCCCGGTCAGACACAGCGGGTTGGCATCCAGCACCAGCACCCGGTATTCGGCAAGCTTCTGGTGCCGAGGCGGCGGCAGCGCCAGCCGGTAGCCGGTCGCCAGGTCGCTGTCAGGCCCTGCGGTCACTTCGAGCGCAAGCGCGAGATCGGCGGCCGACCGCGCCATGGGGCCTACGACATTGAGCGGGACGGGTACGGACGGCAATCCGCCCGGCTGATGGCCGCGCTGGGGGACCAGATCGTGGCTCGGCTTGTGCCCGAAAACCCCGCAGAGGGCGGCCGGCACCCGGATCGAGCCGCCGATGTCCGATCCAAATTCAAGCGGCACCATGCCAGCGGCAAGCGCGGCCGCCGATCCGCCGGAGGAGCCGCCAGGCGTGCGCGTCAGGTCGAGCGGGTTGTTGGTGCGTCCATAGATCGGGTTGTCGCTCTGCCAGTCGCCGAGATTAGGCGGGACATTGGTCTTGCCCAGTATCACCGCGCCAGCTGCCTTAAGCCGCTCGACGATTACCGCGTCGCCTAATGCGACATGATTGCGGAACCGGGTCACGCCCCATGTGGTTGGCAGGCCTTCGACGTCGAAGGCTTCCTTCACTGTCATCGGCAGGCCCAGCAGCGGCCGCCGTTCGCCCCTGGCGAGCGCGCTGTCGGCAGCGTGTGCGGCATCGCGTGCCCGGTCAAAATCGCGCACGACAACTGCGTTGATTGGTCCGTCCTCCGCCTCGATCCGCGAAATCGCCGCATCGCACAGTTCAACCGCACTCACTGAGCGCTCGGCAAGTGCCTGGACCAGATAGATGGCCCGCGCGGCCGCAAAATCGGGATTGGTGTTCGTCATCAAGCCTTGCTCCTGCTTTGCACCCTAAATCGTAATTACGCGACCGCCATTCGCCGCCGAAGCCCGAACGGCATCGATCAGTTCCATCGCCGCGACGCCATCGGCAAAGCTGGCGGGCACGACCGGGCTGGGCGCCGCTTCGCCGAGGATTGCCGCGCGTAAGGCCTTGCATAGCATGGCATAAGGCGGCAGCTCGAAAGCGACCAGACCTTTCCAGCGGGCTTCCTCGTGGCGCGGATCGCCGCCGACGGGCGGGGCCGGGGGCAGGGCGAGGTCGGCGGGGATGGGCAGGTCGCGGGTGCCATTCCGATCGGCGATATGTGGCCCGCTGGCATCGAGCCAGACCGAGCCTTCGCTGCCGGTGACATGCGAAATATCCAGCATCGGGCCGAACAGCCCGGCGCAATACTGGATTACGCCTTCGACGCCATTGGCCATGGCGAAACGCAGCGAGAATGTGTCGTCCACCGGGCCGCGGGTCAGCGATGCCGCACTCAGCGAAGCGCTGAGCGAAGTGACCGTACCGAGCCAGCCGAGCAACTGGTCGGCAAGGTGGGGCATCGAAGCCCCCAGCCAGCCGCCGCCTTCTGCCGGATTGAACCACCAGTCGGGCATGGCATGCTCCCAGTTGGGAATATGCGGCAGGAACTGGATGAAGGAGGCAGCGCGCGGGGTCCCGATCTGCCCTTCGGCTATCGCCCGGCCAATCGCAGCGCGCTGGGGAATGTAGCGGAATTCGTGGCCGAGCATGTGGACCTTGCCTGCCGCTTCTGCCGCCGCCAGCAGCTGGCGCGCCTCGCGGGCATCGCGCGCGAAGGGCTTTTCGCACAGCACGTGGCAGCCATGCGCCAGCGCCTGCAGGGTGAGCGGGGCATGGGTGTGTGGCGGGGTGGAAATCGCGACGGCATCAGCACCGGTCGCCTCGACTGCCGCACCAAGGCCGGTGAAGCTGTGCGCAATGCCGTTCGCCTCGGCGCGGGCTGCCGTGCGCGCGGGATCAGAGCCGACCAGCCCGACCACCTCGAAGCCCGCGCCGCGCAGGGCCGGGATCTGGATGCGGCAGCCGAAACCAGTGCCCACCACCAGTGCCTTAAGTTTGCCCATTGAACTGCTCTCCCTAATGATTTTTTTCTCGGGCCAGCATAGCGGGGCATTGCCGCCTGTCACCCTCATGCGCCACATTGCGGGCAACAACGAGAGGAGCCTGAAGCCATGGATGAACTGATCCGTGCCGAGTTTGCCATTCGCCAATTGCATGCCCGCTATGCCGATGCTGTCTGGCGCAAGGATTCAGCCAGTTTCGGCGCGTTGTTCTCCGAGGATGCGGAATGGCGCGTGGGAGGTCAGGTGATGCGCGGCCGCCCGGCGATCGAGGCGTTCATCGAGGGGGCCTTCCCGCTCTATCGGCGAATTTTGATGACCTTTCGCACCCCGATTGTCGATCTCGCGGCCGATGGCACTGCGAGTGCGCGGACCTATGTGACCGAAAATTCGCTGTTTGCCGACGGCACTCCGTTTGCTCCGATCGGCATCTATTTTGACCGCTTTGTTCAGGTGGATGGCTGCTGGCGGTTTAGCTGGCGGATGTTCCAGACCCATTACATCGGCCCGCCCGAACTGACTGGCGAGTGGTTCGATATGCCCGAGTACGGCCCGCCGCCGGGCATGCCGCCGCTCGAAGAAGTGACGTTTGATCGCTCGGGAACGGGGGCGAAAGCGGTGGGCAAGGGCTGAAACGAAAAGGGCGGCCCTCGCGGACCGCCCTATCGCCTTCGTGTGCCGAAAAAAATCAGCGCGAATAGAATTCGACGACCAGATTGGGCTCCATCCGAACCGGATAGGGCACTTCGTCCAGCGTGGGCACGCGCACGAAGGTGATCTTGTCGGTGCCGTCGGGCGCGACGTAATCGGGCACTTCGCGCTCAGCGAGGCCCTGTGCTTCAGCGATCAGCGCCATTTCCTTGGCCTTGTTGCCCAGGCTGATGATGTCGCCCGGGAACACGCGGCGGCTGGCGATGTTGCACTTGACGCCATTGACGCGGATGTGGCCGTGCGAAACGATCTGGCGGGCCGAGAAGATGGTCGGCGCGAACTTGGCGCGATAGACCACCATGTCCAGCCGCTGCTCCAGCAGACCAATCAGGTTCTGGCCGGTATCGCCCTTCATCTGGGCGGCTTCCTGGTAGGTGCGCTTGAACTGCTTTTCGGTCACTTCGCCGTAATAGCCCTTGAGCTTCTGCTTGGCGCGCAGCTGGATGCCGTAGTCGGAAACCTTGCTCTTGCGGCGCTGGCCGTGCTGGCCGGGGCCATAGGCACGGCGATTGACCGAGCTCTTGGGACGGCCCCAGATGTTCTCGCCCATACGGCGATCAAGTTTATACTTCGATGCATTGCGCTTTGACATGGCGCCAATCCTTCAATTTTGCGTGCCAGGCATTATGCCTGTGCTTCAAGTCCGGAACCGCACCAACTGGCCGATTGCCAGCTGCGACCACTGCTTCACCGGAGTGCAGGGTCAATTGCGAAGGCGCGCCATTGGCGGCAGCGCGGCGGAAAGTCAATCCGATTCGGGATCGGGCCTGCGCCGCAGATGCGAGAGCACTCCGCGTAAGGTGCGCAGCTCCAGATGGTTCCAGCCTGGCTTGGTGAGCAGGCTGCGCAAGGTCAGCCGGGTTGCGTCGGCGCGGCTGTGTGGGAAAAAGTAACCGCGCGCCTCCAGCATCGCTTCGAGCTGACCGATCATGCCTTCGAGCTCCGCCTGCGGGGCGGGTGGGAGCAGGTCCTCCGCGGTGGGCTGCGCCAGGCCCCCCAAGTCATCGGGAATGTGCTTCGACCATTCATAGGCGCACAGGATCACTGCCTGCGCGAGATTGAGCGAGGCAAACTCGGGATTGATCGGCACGGTAACGATCGCCCGGGCGAGCGCGACATCGTCGGCGTCCAGCCCCGAGCGCTCGGGCCCGAAGACCAGCGCCGAGCGGCCTTGCCCGCGGTGGATTGCCAATGCCGCCTGTTCGGGCGTGATTACCGGCTTGGCAACCCCGCGCTTGCGCACGGTGGTGGCATAGACATGCGCGCAATCGGCAACGGCTTCGGCAAGCGAATCAAACACCTGCGCATGTTCCAGGACCACATTGGCGCCGGCGGCCGCTGGCCCCGCGCTGGGATTGGGCCAGCCATCGCGCGGCGCGACGAGGCGAATTTCGCTTAGGCCGAAATTGAGCATGGCGCGCGCGGCCTTGCCGATGTTCTCGCCCAGCTGGGGGCGCACGAGAACAATCACGGGCTGCTGTTCGCGAGGCACAGCCATGCCCGTTGCAGCCTCAGTTACGCGCGAAATCGGCGCGCGAGTCGCCAGTTGCACCGCCAGCACTTCGTCGCCGGCAATCAGCGCCTCGCGCTTGGCGCGCGACCAGCCCTTGAGGCGGCGTTCGGCGGCGAAAGCGGCATCCCGGCCGGCGAAAGGCGCAGACCAGGCGAGTTCAACAGGCAGGCGTTTGGCGGTATATTCGTCGCGGGAACCCGCGCGGTGCTGCGCCAGCGCGAGTTCGAGATCATCGGTGTGCCCGACATAGTATGAACTGTCGGCGCAGCGCAGCAAGTAGGTTAGGAATTGCGCAGGCATTACCCCTTGCCCACATCCCTGACCGTACTTGCAAATTCCTCGAAGTCCTTCGCCTCGCCAAAGTCGCGATAGACGCTGGCAAAGCGGATATAGGCGACCGAGTCGAGCTGGCGCAGCCCTTCCATCACCATCTCGCCGATTACCTTGGAGGCGACTTCGCTTTCGCCCAGTGTCTCGATCTGGCGCTGGATGCCAGAGACGAGCTGATCGAGCCGCTCCTGCGACACCCCCCGCTTGCGGCAGGCGAGCGCGACCGATTGATCGATCTTGCCGCGTTCGAAAGTTTCGCGGGCATCGTTGTTCTTGTCCACGACGATGTCGCGCAATTGCACCCGCTCAAACGTGGTGATCCGCGCTCCGCAGCTCTCACACTGCCTTCTGCGGCG
>JANLSP010000431.1:0-16289 GCA_031362485.1 Novosphingobium sp. | reverse complement strand
GATGGCATGTATTTCCATACCTACCGGGATCTGGAGCAGAATCCGGCGATTACGCTGTCAACCACCGGGCTGACTGCGCCGTTCAACACGCTCAATGCCAGTCCCACGGGTGTTGGCGCAGCGCGGCAAAACCGGCTGTGGGTAGGAGAACTAACGCCGACAATTACACTGGCACCCGGCGAAACCCGGCTCCCCGGGGTGGTGCTCGATCCGCGCGCCTTCGGCCTGCGCGGACCCAGCGATATCTACATCGGCAAGGTCTCCTACGATTCCGGCGGTCCCGTTTCGCTGCAATACACCTATGGCCACACCTCGGCGAACATCGGCGCACGCGGTTCCTCACCGCGCGATCCGCTGTTTTCCGCCAACTTTCTGGGCACTGATTTGGGCATAATCTTTGACTCGTCTGGCACCGAATCAAAGTTCACCAGCGATAGTCACGATGTCCGCGCCGATTTCAAAGCTGGCTCGCTCAATGGGTTCTTCGGGGTCAATTTCTCCAGGACCAAGGATGACGAGTCGAACGCATCGGAATCCGCGCCAGTAAATTCGTTGGCCGGGCCCAATCCGTTGTCGCTGTTCCCGCTCGGGCCGGGCCTGCCAATCCCCACCGCACTTATCTTCCGCCGCAACACTTATCTGCGGCGCACGGAAGACGTGTTCTCAGCATATGGTTTCGTCAACTGGAAGGCCAATGATGCACTGTCGGTCACGCTGGAAGGGCGCTTCACTGAAGAAAAGCAACGCGCGACTGATCTGCTGGCCCCCGATATTGGCGGCACGGGTGCTGGGTTTCTGGCGGTCACTCCGCCAACCGGAACCCGCAAGGCGAGCTTCTTCACGCCGCGCGGCTCGATCAACTACAAGCTCGCGGACGACAGCTTGCTCTATGCCTCGGTGGCGCGTGGCTACAAATCAGGCGGCCTAAACGGCATTGCGGCCAATTATATCCGCAACTCGACCGTCGCGGGCGTGGTCGTTCCCGATATCATCACAGTCGGGCAAACAATCCCGGCTCCGCGGCCTGGCGCGACCGCCGTGGCCTTTGTTCAGACCTCGCCTGGCTCTGCCGGTCTGAACGTGAACCAGGCAACCTATGCTGCTGAAACCAACTGGACCTATGAAATCGGCTCAAAAAACCGCTTCATGGACGGCAAGCTGACACTCAATTTTGCCGCCTATTACACCGACTGGAAGAACCTGCAGACCAACTCGGTTCGTCTCCAGCCCGATGGCACCGCGCCAGCTGCCTTCTTTGCCATCGTGCCCTCGCTGATCGGCAATGCCGGCAATGTGGAGATTTATGGCTTTGAACTTGAAGGTAATTTCAAGGTCACTCCGGAATTGCGGTTGGACTTTGGCGCGGCATACAACCACGCCCGCTACAAGAATGGCACGTACTCGCAGCGCTTCGGCGCTTCGGGCAACTGCGACGGAATTGTCTGCGCCACTACTGCAGTCCCCGGATTCACCTTCCCGCTGCTCGATATCAGCGGCAATCAGCTTGAGCGCACCCCGGCATTCGATGGGCTGCTGGGCCTCAACTTCGACACCGAGCTTAGCAATGGCTGGGGCTTCGATGCACGGGTAGATGTTACCTACCAGACCAAGCAATTTGCCGACGAAGCCAATCTGGCCTTCATTCCAAGTCGCACCCTGGTCAACGCATCGCTTGGACTGGACATCAAGGGCATCCGGATGCAGGCATGGGTGAAGAACCTGTTCGACAAGAAGTATGTCTCGAACGCCCTGTTCCTGATCGGCACGGGCGGCGCTGGTTCGGCAAGCTATGTGCCGATCCTTGGCGAACAGCGGACCATGGGTCTGACGGCGTCGTACAAGTTCTGACGCGGTTGTCCTGGATGCGGGGAAGGGTTCGCCTTTTCCCGCATCCGTTTTTCTGAGAGTCTGGCTTGTGGCCGATGTTGCAACCCTAAAGGCGGCGCTGCTGGCCGCGATCGATGCCGATGGCGGGTCCGGTCGGTATGGTGATGCTGAAGTCGATGCGATCCATTCGCTGATCGAACAGTTGCTTTCGCACACCGCCATTCGCCGCCCGATAGACGAGCAGGCAAGGATCGCCGGGCCATGGAAATCGCTGTTCGCCCAGTTCGGCCCCAAACACACAGCCGGTAAGCCAATTACCCACGAGACCAGTTTCAAGCTGCTGACGTTCAACAACCTGCCCGATGTGCCTTTGCGGCTGCTGGAAATCGAGCAGGAGATCCATGCTGTCAGCAAGGATTACAACAACGTTCATCTCATTGAAACGCTGGACGGTTCGCTGCGCGCACATCTTATCATTTTTGGCCACTACACAATCGAAGCCGATACGCCGCAGCGCTACGGAGTTGAATTTTCGCGTGTCGGGCTGGTAAGCCCTGACGGGGCCAGTGACGCGGAACTGCGCAGCGCCTTCGGCTTCACCGCCGACCAAGCGCTGGATATCGGCTTCAAGCCGCCAAAGCTCCATTCCGATGTCGTCTATTGCGATGAGGACATGCGGATCAATTTCGGCTCCATGGGCGGTGTCTATGTGATGACGCGGCTTCATCATGGCGGGCATTCGGTTGCTTTTGACTGATGGATGTCGCGGGCATCTTCCAAAGCCGTAATATCTCGCTCCCGGCTTCGGCGCGCTTCGCTTCGGCAGAGCCGCCCGAAAGCGCGCAGCGGCTGATCTATGCGGCTACGGAAGAGCCCTATGCCGATATCCCCCACGCGACCAAAGCGGACGTCGATAACGCAGTCCGCCGGGCGCAGCAGGCCTTTGCACAAGGCGAATGGCGGCGGATGCCTGCGGCAGAACGCGGGGCGGTGCTCACCCACGCAGCCGATGCTGTCCTTGCCCACGGCGAGGAGCTTGCGGTGCTGCATACGCTGGAGACCGGGATTCCCATCGCCCAGGCGCGCTCGATGCATGTGCCGCGCTGCGCTGACAATGTGCGTTTCTTTGGCGAACTGATCAACAGCCTCGCTGGCGAATCCTATGACCAGACTGGGCGTTATCTTTCGATTGTGACGCGAGAACCGATTGGCGTTGGGCTGCTGATCGCGCCCTGGAATGCGCCACTGGTCCTTGCCTCGATGAAGCTGGCGGCGTGTATCGCCCTGGGCAACAGCATGATCGTCAAGCCGAGCGAATATGCGCCGCTATCGGTGCTGCGGCTGGTGGAGTTGCTCCACATTGCCGGAGTTCCGCAAGATGTGCTGCAGGTCCTAACCGGACCGGGCGCATCAACGGGTCAGGCGCTGGTGGCGCATCGTGGAATCGACGCGGTTGGCTTTATCGGTGGCACGGCTACCGGCAAGCACATCATGGCGACAGCGGCGGAATCACTCAAGAAGGTCGGCCTTGAGCTGGGCGGGAAATCGGCAAACATCGTGCTGAACAGCGCAGATCTTGAGCGCGCGATCGATGGTTCGCTGATGGGCATCTTTGCCGGCAATGGCGAGCAATGCCTGGCCGGATCGCGCATTCTGGTTGAGGCGGGGATTGCCGACAAGTTCATCGAAGCTTTCACCGCGCGCGTCCGCAACCTTCGCCTTGGCGATCCCTTCGCGGACGATACCGAGATCGGCCCACTCGCTTTCGCAGGCCATTACCAGCGCGTGCTCGGCTTTGCCGAGATGGCGCGCAACGATCCTAGCTACAGACTTCTGGTGGGCGGCGACCGCGCGGCCGGATTCGACCGGGGCTACTTCTTCGCGCCAACTGTGGTCGAAACAACCGATAATGCGTCAGCCTTGTGCCAGCAGGAGATTTTCGGACCCTTTGTCATGATCCAGCGCGTAGCCGATCTTGAACAGGCGCTGGCCTGCGCCAACGATAGCGAGTTCGGATTGGTGAGCTATATCTGGTCGGATGATCTGCCTTCGGTGATGCGCGCAAGAAGGGACCTGCGCGCGGGCACGGTGTGGGTCAATACGCCGATGGCGCGCGACCTGCGCGCGCCTTTTGGCGGCTACAAGCAATCGGGGATTGGTCGCGATGGTCTTCCAGGATCGATCGAGCTGTTTACCGAAGAGAAGACCACCATGATTCCCAATGAGCCGCTTTCGCTGCCAAAGCTGGGTGCGCCCAAAAGCTGAGTTGGTTTGGGAGAGCTGCCGCTCAGTCAGTCTTGCCAAGGATCGGCACAAGCTCGTCGAAACCGCGCGCCTCAGGGTTGGTGATTTCCTCCAGGTCCTGATCGATCACCCGCAGCAGTCGGGCGACGAAGTCCGCACGGCCAGCATCGCGTTCGATTGTGTCGGCTTCAGTCAGCCGCATCGTTTCGAGCTTGCTACGATCAAAAGCGCCCGCCTCGGTTGCGAGACGTTCAACCAGATCCAGCCTGTCGCGCACCACGGAAAGTTCGCCTGCCAGGGTGATCACCATCTGGAGGAGCTTGTCTGTTGCCGGATCAGCGAAATATGCCGGCTTTTTGCCTTTGGCTGTACGCGGCGAGCTCATGCCTGGCCCAGCAGAACTGTCCAGGTGACCTGGCGGGGGCTGTCGGCGCCGCGCACATAGACGTCGCCCGTCATGGCAATCGCCGGCTGGCTGAGCGCAGAAGCAGGCCATCCAGCCTGCTGTGCGGGAACCGAAAGGTCCAATTCGCGGATCAGATGCGAGAAATTCTCATTGTTGTTCTCCTCTTCCCAGCTGGCAAGGAATGCCTGTAGCGGGTCCAGCTCGCGCACTTGCGGCACATCGAAATGCGCCATCAAGCCGCCGGGTGCGAGCAGGCGGCGGCTTTCGGCAAGAATGCGCGGCAAGGCCTTGGCCGAAGTTTCGTGCAGCAGCAGGCACGATGTCACCAGATCGAACGCGCCGTCCTCAAACTCGGTATATTCGGCATTGGCCTGGACGAAGGTCACCGGCACACCCAGCGCTTCTGCGCGGGCGTGTCCATAACGTAAAGCCGAAGCGGACACGTCGATGCCGGTGACCTCGGCATCGGGAAACAGTTTCTTCCACGGCACGGTCGAATTGCCGATTGTGCAGCCCAGGTCGAGAATGCGCTTCGGCGAAATGCCAGGACTGTGTCGTTCCAATGCTTGGCGCAGCAGATAAACCAGCCCGTCATTCTCCGGACCGCACCGACCATCAAGGTAGAGATAGAGCCCGCGATCATAAAGCGGTCCCTGGCGCATCTCGGCGGGATCATCGCCGACATAACCGCCGGGCATCAGATGGATGTCTGCTGCGGTCACATAATCGGGAATCGGCAGGTTGGGATTGAGGTGAAGCGTCCCGCCGGCAGGGTTTTGCGTGGCAATTTGGTCGGACTTTGCGCTGAGCTCCTCGTGTTCGCGTTCGATTGTGTCAGTGACGCTGTCCCAGATAGCCTGCTGCGAGACCCGCTGGAGCGCCGACCAGAACTGGTAATAGGGATCCTGCTTCATTACTGACGCGACTTCCCGCCGATTGGCAGGCTGGCGGCCATGTTCGGCCAGGAATAGGCCTTCGGTGCGCGCCTGATAGACTGCCTGATTGCCCGGCATCAGCGTTGCCGACATATGCGAACGCAGCGCAGTGATGAAATCCTGGCGCGCCGCTTCATCGCGGTTTGCCCGGGGGAGCATAGCATGTTGCAATTGTTGGGGCATGTGTCTGACCTACTGTCCTTCGGGCGGCGCGACAATATCAACAGCGCCTGCCATTGTGTCGCGCTTGAGCATGTTGATCACCGCGCGGCGAACCTTGAGGTCAGCGACGGGCCCCGAGGAGATGATCATCGACGTACCCCGCACATAGGCGTCGGGGTCTTTGAGAAACTGATCGAGCGCCTCATCAGTCCAGACCAGCCCGCCTTCACGCTTCGCCGCCAGCGCCGGTGAATAGGCGAAGCCGGGAACGCTGGCTGCTGGCTTGCCGAAGATGGCATAGAGATTGGGCCCGGCCTTGGTTCGTTCACCTTGCTTGAAGGTGTGGCAAAAGCCGCACCACTTATAAGTTTTGCTGGCGATATCGCGTTCGAAGGCGGTCTCGTTCCACGCGGCCACGCGGATTGCGGGCGCTGCATGCGATGTCACGCCTTCGGGACCGGCGACAGTCACGCCCATCGGCCAAGGGGTAACGCGGAACATGGCATGTGGCCCGTAAGCGCCGATAACCGCCAGGCCGAGGGCGCCTGCGCCAGCGAGAATGGGTGCTACCTTGCCGGTCTTGCCACCGCCCGCAAAGGCCGGGCGCTTGCGGTTGATCAGCCAGCAAATCGCCCAGACAAGCACGCAAATGCCCAGATACCGGGCGACCGCCATTGGCCCTGGATCTGGCGACCTGAATGTTGCCGAGGCATAGGCCGTGACTGCCATCGAGCCAAACACCTGCGCCCCGTATCCCGCCGGGAAGGCCGCGATCAGACCCTTGTTGTAGCGGAGCAGCGCATAGGCCGCCGTTATCAGCGCGGCCACGTTCAGAATCAGGACTATGAAGCTGAGCCCGGAATGGAAATAGCCGGTGAACATCCAGACGCGGTAGTTCTCTTCCAACAACGCCGGAAATGCCGGAAGCGGGCCGAGATGGACCGCAAGGCCATCGCTCCAGGCAAACAGCAGCCCCAGGAATGGTGCCATTGCGAGGAGGATATAGCTCGTCAGCGCAAGGGTTCTGCCCCAGGTCCAGACCCCGAATCCGATATCGCCGGGCGGCTTGGCATGCCGGTCATAGCGCCACCAATTGCGCAAGCGCATCAACAGCAGCACCAGCAACACCGTGCCGACAAGATAGTGCCAGCCGCGCAGATCTTCGCGCAACGGCAACGTCTTGTCGGTGCGCGGCATGTTGGTCGAAATGAGCGAATGGATGAAATATACGCCCGCGATCAGCCAGCCGAGGCGCTTTCCGCCGGTTTCATTGATGGTTCCTGCCACAGCCAATTTCTCGCTTCTCAATACGTCTCTAGCAATTGCCCGAGCCCTCGAGCCTTGTCGTCGAATCCATTTGAACGCAGTGCGTGCCAGTAAGTAGCCGCATTTATGGCGATCACCGGCTTGCCCAGCCGCTTCTCGGTGTCTGCCGCCAACTGCAGCATCGACAGATTGGTGCCAACCTGCACCAAGGCATCGACATCGGTCCCGTCGAGCTCGGCCAGCACATCGGTCAGCCGCTCAGGCGAAACTTTGGCGATATCGGTCCAGCAGCGGCATTTGAGCGCGATATCGCGCACCACTTCGAACCCGCTTTCGTTCAGATAGCGCCGCACCTCGGCATTTGCGATCGGGAAATAGGGTGACACGAAACTGACCCGCTTGATTCCGCCATAGGCATTGAGCGCAGCGACGAGTGCTTCGGAGCCGATACTGATATCGATGCCGCCCGAAACTTCGACGACCTGCCGCCTGAACGCTTCTCCGCCCGCAATGCCGCCATAAAAGGTTACGGCTGACATACCCATCACCAGATAATCGGGCTTGGCGGTGACCGCGCTGCGCACCGCGTCGAGTGTGTTGTCGGAGATGGCCTGCGTGCCGGCCAAGAAGTCTTCGTCGGTCAGCGCGTCGGGATCAGTGACAAAGATGCCGCGATAGTGGTTGGTGATCCCGGGCAGACGCATCGCCTCGAAATCTGGCTGGACGACAGTGTTGGTCGAAGGACCGATTACACCGAAGACGGCACGATAGCCCAGCACGTCGGTCATCAGTTGATCTCCGCTGCCTGCGCCAGGCTCTCAAACATCGCCTGCCGCATGAGATATGCACGGCGCTTGTCATCATCGGCGCAGATCGCCTGCAAGTCGGCGCGTTTCTGCTTATGCGCCTCGCCATTACCGACCTTGATATATTCCATGTTCTGGATCGACTGTGCCTGAGTGAAAGCCTGCGTAACTGTGCGGCGGCGACGCTCGAAGCGGGCGATGCGTTCCGGGCTGGCGCCGCTGCGGATCACCGGCTCGATCTCTCCGAACAAATCAAAGGCATCGTGTACGCCCGAATTCATCCCGAAGCCGCCGAGCGGATTGTTGAGGTGCGCAGCATCGCCGATCAGGATCACGCGTCCCTCGACAAAGGATTTCGCGACACGCTGGTGGACGCGGTAAAGGGTGCGGTGCTCGGTTTTGACCGACGCTCCGTTGCCAATCAGCCGGTCAAAGACCGCATTTTTGGCCGCATCGCCGAGCAATTCAGCATCCGACGTGGCATCATCGGTCGGCACGAGCACGCGCCACAGGCTCGGCACGCGGAGCAGCACTAGCCATTCCAGCGGGTCGGAAACATAGTTGACCAGGGCCAGATTGGGCAGGAGGTCGGCAAGCTCCGTCTTGGTCGTCAGGCAGAGAAATTTTTCCGGGTAGGTGAATCCGTCAAATTCGATGCCGAGCCATTTGCGGACCAGGCTGTTTGCACCGTCAGCACCGATCAGCCAGTCGCACCGGATGCGTTCTACCTCTGTTGCCCCTTCGGCAAATACGGTGACGCCAGTGTCATCTGGCGCGAATGACAAGAGCCGCGTCCCAAAGCGCACTTCTGCATTCGGCGATACATCCAGCCCTGCTGCGAGCGCGTTCGAGAGGTGATATTGCTCACACTGGATCCGGTAAGGGTAGCGGGTAATGTCCGAAAGTTCGGAGAGGTCAAACGCAACCGATTCTCCTGATTGCCGGTCACGCCAATGATAGATCGGGGCTTTGAGCCCTCGTTCCAGCAGCGTCGGCGTGATCCCGATCTGATCGAGCATTTCGAGCGTCGGAGGATGAAATGTCGATGCCCGCAGGTCTTCAGCGCAGGTCTGACCCGCTTCAAGCACTACCGTATCAATGCCCGCGTGCGCCAGCAACGTCGCCATCACAGTGCCCACCGGGCCAGCTCCGGCTACAACAACTTGGCACCTTTGTCTGGTCATCATTTCTCCGCGTCGATATCCATTATGCCAGCCGGATACTTCTGCGCCGGTCAGCGGCTATTATGTCCGACTGGCGGAGAATGAATGTTGGATGCCGGGCTCGCAAAGGCCAGTACCCGCGCTGGACCGCCAAATCGGCTGAGGATGCTGGCGCCGTTCTTCATATCCTTCCCAAGCTTCGCTTCGAGCAAAAGTTCACTTCAGAATCTGGTTTATCGCGACCCATGAAGAGAGCATCAGATGCCCCGGTTACGACAAACCCCGGGGTTGGGTGTCGCTATAAGGATCGTGGGGAGGCGCTGCATCGCGGCACACTGCGGCGCATGGCAACAAAAGTGCTTTCGTTACCCATTTGCTACCCACTACCGGCTGGGTGACGGGCATAGATGCTTTAAGTCTTTGAAAAATTGGAGCGGGCGAAGGGATTCGAACCCTCGACCCCAACCTTGGCAAGGTTGTGCTCTACCCCTGAGCTACGCCCGCTCGAACGTCCTTGGCCTACCGTGCTGATGCCGGTAGGTCGGGGAGAGGCGCGCGGTTAGCATCGGCTCCTGCCCCCGGCAAGGGAAAATTGGCTCATGGCCGAGGGAAATTCGCCATGGCCGCGCCATCGGGGACATCGCTGTATTGACCCTTCACAATTTCTAGAAAATCGCCACATAGGAAGCCGGTTTCCCAGCAGCGTTCACGGAGCATCCAACTTGGCCAGCCTCGGTCTCAGTCTCGAAGAGCAAAAAGCCGTCGATCGTTTCCGCAAGGACGTGGCCGAGCCGTCGATGACCTCGTTGGTAATACTCGACTTCTGGGCCGAGTGGTGCGGGCCGTGCAAGGCGCTGAGCCCGGTGCTGGAAAAAGTCGCGGCTGACTACGCCGACAAGGGCGTGCTGCTGGCCAAGGTCAATGTCGATGAAGAAGGCTTCATCGCCTCGCAGTTCCAGGTCAAGTCGATCCCCACGGTTTATGCCGTGTTCCAGGGCCAGCCGGTCGCCGATCTGACCAATGCCCGCAGCGAATCGCAATTGAAGGTCATTCTCGACCAGCTGCTTGCCAAGCTGCCAATCAGTGCTGGCGGCGAACCCGCGCAGGATCTGACGCCGCTGCTGGCGATGGGCGAAGAAGTCCTCAGCGCAGGTGACGGCGAACGTGCGGCGGGCATTTTTTCCCAAATCGTCGAAATCGCGCCAGATAGCGCGGCGGCCAATGCGGGCCTCATCCGCGCGCTGGCCGTGGCAGGGCAGGCCGATGAGGCTGATGCCGTGCTCGCCGCGCTTGATCCCGAACTTGCCAAGGACGCTGCCATCGAGCGTGCCCGCACTGCGCTGGAGCTGGCCAGGGCCAAGCCGGAGGAGGGCGAACTTGCCGGCCTGCGCGCTGCAGCCAAAGCAGACCCCGCCGATATGGACGCGCAGCTGTCCTTCGCCACCGCCGCTTTTGCTGCTGGCGAACGTGACGAGGCGGCAGCGACATTGCTCGACATGATCGCTGCCGACCGGGAGTGGAACGAGGGCGCGGCGCGGGCCAAGCTGCTGCAGATGTTCGAGGCGATCGGGCTGGAAGACGCCTGGGTTGCCGCGACGCGTCGCAAGCTTTCGACTGTGCTGTTCGGGTAGGGGCCAGCCATGATCGAGACCAAAACCCGCATCTCGATCTTTCCCCTCAGCGGCGCCATGCTCTATCCCGGTCTGCAATTGCCGCTGCACATTTTCGAGCCGCGTTACCGCGCGATGATCAGCGATGCTCTGGCGCGCGACCGCCGGGTTGGCATGATCCAGCCGCAGCGCGCTGGCGAAGGCGCGCCGCTGTTTGCCGTGGGCTGCCTCGGCCACATCGATCAGGTCGAAGCCATGGACAATGGCCGCTATAACATTGTGCTGGAAGGCGTGGCGCGGTTCCGCGTGATGCGCGAGCTCGAGGTCACCACCCCCTTCCGCCAGGTCGAGGCGCAATTGCTGAAAGAACCGGACGATCAGTATCTCGCGCCGATCGAACGCGCGTCATTCGAGCGCGAGGCACGCCGCTTTGCCGATGCGCAGGGATACCGGGTGGACTGGAACTCGGTCGCCCAGCTTGATGATGTGTCGCTGATCAACGGAGTCAGCCAGATCGCGCCGTTCGATGCGGCGGCCAAACAGGCATTGCTCGAAACCGACAGCCTGGGCGAGCGTTGCGAGCTGCTGGTTCAGCTGATGCAGTTTTTCGGCCGCCGGGATAGCGATGATGACCGGGTGACGCTGCAATAAACCGAGGCCGCCCGATTACGCCGCAAACACACCTTTCAGACCATCGAGAACGTATTGTGTCGCAAGTGCCGCAAGCAGTACGCCAAGCAATCGCGTTACTACGGCCTCGACTCGCGCACCGAGCAGTTTCATCATTGGCCTGGCGGCAATCAGCGCGGCGAAAGTAAGCACGATCACCAGCAGCATTGCGCCGAGGATGACTAAGGTTGCTTCGGTGCCCTCGGCTTTGGCCATCAGCAACATGATGGTGGCAATGGAGCCGGGGCCGGCGATCATCGGCATGGCCATCGGCACCACCGAGATGTCTTCGACTTCCGGGCTCGCCTTAATCTTCTCGGCGCGTTCCTCGCGGCGCTGGGTGCGCCGTTCGATGACCATGTCCATCGCAATCACAAACAACATGATTCCCCCGGCGATGCGGAACGAGTCGAGTTCGATATGCAAGGCGCCGAGGAACTGTTCGCCGAACAAGGCAAACAGCAGCAGGATGATCCCGGCAATAACGCAGGCGCGCAAGGCCATGACATTGGCCTCGCGCTGGCCGGCTCCCTGGGTCAGGCCAGCAAAGATTGGCGCGCAGCCGGGCGGGTCGATGACGACGAACAGAGTAACGAAGGCGGAGAGGAAAAGCTCGGACATCGGCCCTCAGCGCGCACCGACGGCAGCCACCGGCAGCCGCACAGTCATCATCTCGCGCATGGCCCCGTCCTTCAGCAGCGACAGGCTGAACATGCGCGCGCCGTCAACGCTGCGCGCCGCCCAGCCGAGCGTGCCGTCATCGCTCTTGCCCGACCGGGTTTCTGCCGTGTCTGGCGCAGTCGTGACACTTTGCGCGGGGGCCTCCCGCTTGCCTCGCGGGCAATCGGCGACCGTGGCGTTAACCGTGTCGGCCGAGGCGGGCGCGGCCTCGTCGGCCAGGCTCATGTCAAGCAACCATTTGTATTTCCCGTCTTTCTGACGCTGCCAGACCGTCGCAAAGCTGCCAACCGAACCCGGCCGCTGCCAGGTGCCGCGCGTTACGGCATAGGAACCGTCGCAGCTCGACCAGACGTCCGATGGTTGCCACCTGACCGGAACCGGCGGGTCTGCCCGGCCCTTGAGCCAGTCCTGCGCCAGCACCCTGTCGGGCACGAACATTTCGGCGTCTTTGGCCGCAACCTCGCGGAAGGCAGTCCACTGGCCTTTCTCCTGCGCGAGCCGGCCGAAGGCGATCTCGGCAGCGATAACCGCGCTGGGATTGGCGACGGGGCGCAGGCGCGGGCCATTGTCCGGGCCAGCGCCCGGGCCTGAGGCGCAGGCCGCAAGGCCGAGCGCCAACAAGACGGCAAGTCGTTTCATATCACGTCCTCCGCCAGAGCAATCCCCGCATTGCGGTGCGCCGCGACGATTGTGTTGCGCAAGAGCACGGCGATTGTCATCGGCCCGACCCCGCCGGGCACCGGGGTAATCGCTCCAGCAACTGCGCTGACTCCGGAAAAATCGACATCGCCGACCAGCCTGGTCTTGCCCTCTTCGGCGGCGGGCACGCGGTTGATGCCAACATCGATCACGCAGGCGCCCGGCTTGATCCAGTCTGCCTTGACCATTTCAGCGCGGCCCACTGCGGCGACGACGATGTCGGCGCGGCGCACCACTTCGGCGAGGTTTTTGGTCCGGCTGTGGGCGACGGTTACAGTGCAGCTTTCAGCGATCAGCAGCGCTGCCATCGGTTTGCCGACTATGTTCGAGCGGCCAATCACCACTGCATCGAGCCCCGAGAGCGAACCGAGCTGATCCCTGAGCAGCATCAGGCAGCCCAGCGGTGTGCACGAAACGAAGCCTTGCAGGCCCGTCCACAGTCGGCCGACCGACGTGGTATGGAAGCCGTCAACATCCTTGTCGGGATTGATCGTGGCGATGACTTTCTGCTCGTCGATGTGGCCCGGCAGCGGCAGCTGGACGAGAATTCCGTCGACCATGGGGTCGGCATTGAGTCGCTCGACCGTGGCGAGCAGTTCTGCCTCGCTTACTTCCTCCGGATATTTGAATTCAAAGCTTGCCATGCCGCAAGCGAGCGTTTGCCTGCCCTTATTGCGAACATAGACCTGGCTTGCGGGGTCTTCGCCGACCAGCACTACCGCAAGCCCCGCCTTGCGGCCTGCGGCAGATTCGAAGCTGGCCGCCAGATCGCCGACGCGGTCGCGAAGGCCCTCGGCAAACGCCTTGCCGTCGATGATCGCGGCCCCTGTCATTTTCTCCGCGCTCATATTGCCGCGTAAGCCAGGTTGCCAAGCACGATGCGCACGATCTGCAGCAGCACGATCAGCACCATCGGCGAGAAGTCGATCGCCCCGGTATCAGGCATCACCTTGCGGATCGGCGCGAGGATCGGCTCCAGCAGCGCGTTGATCGCTTTCCAGACCGCCGCAACGAAATCGTTGTGCATGTTGATGACGTTGAAGCTGATCAGCAGGCTCATCACGAACTGGACAATCACCAGCATGACTATGACGGATATCAGATAGCCGACGATCTCGAACAGGGTTGCGGCGAGCAAGGGTGGCTCCTTTGGCGGGCGGGGAAGAACGCTCTGATAGCCGAGCGCAGGTGCTGCGGGCAAGCTGCGGGTGGAAACTACCCCGCGTGAATCAACGTTCCCGCGCCTTGCGAAGTAAACACCTCGATCAGCATGGCATGCGGCACCCGGCCATCGAGCACAACTGCAGCCTCGCAGCCGGCTTCAACCGCGTGGATGCAGGTCTCCAGCTTGGGGATCATGCCGCCCGAAATGGTGCCGTTGGCCTGAAGCCTGGCAATGTCGGCGGGGCGCAGATCGGTCAGCAAGTTTCCGTCCTTGCCCAGCACTCCGGCTACGTCCGTCAGCAGGAACAGCCGCGATGCGCCAAGGGCGGCAGCAATGGCACCCGCCATGGTGTCGGCGTTGATATTGTAGGTCTCACCATCCTTGCCCGGCGCAATGGGGGCAATCACCGGGATCATTCCGGCGGCGCAGATGGTTTCGATCACGCTGGTGTCGATCTTTTCCGGCTCCCCGACAAAGCCGAGGTCGATAACCTGTTCGATCTGGCTGTCCGGGTCGCGGGTGGTGCGCGTCACTTTGCTGGCCGTGACCAGCCCGCCGTCCTTGCCCGAAATGCCGATGGCCTTGCCGCCCGCGCCGGAGATCCAGCCGACCAGTTCCTTTTTGATCGCGCCCGACAGAACCATCTCGGCGATATCCGCGGTCGCCTTGTCGGTGACGCGCAAACCATCGACGAAGCGCGATTCGACGCCCAGCTTCTTGAGCATGTTGCCGATCTGCGGCCCGCCGCCGTGGACGACCACAGGATTGATACCGACTGCCTTGAGCAGCACGATATCCTCGGCAAAATCGCGCGCCAGTTCGGGATCCCCCATGGCATGGCCGCCATATTTGACGACGAAAGTCTTGCCGGCATAGCGCTGCAGATAGGGCAGCGCCTCGACAAGCGTTTCGGCCTTGGCCAGCATGTGGGGATCGTGAGCTTCTGACATGGCGCGGGCTTTAGACCTCTGGCTGCGGAAATGAAGCCCTTTTCACCGGTCCGCATCCAGTTGCCGCCCGATCCGCACGACCAGCGCAATCACCACCGGGACCATGATGACCGACAGCACCAGCTTGGCGATCATCTGCCCAGCCATCAGTTCGGCAATCGGACGCACGCCATAAAACGAGATGGTGATGAAAATCAGCGTATCGACAATCTGCGAGAGCGCGGCAGCGATGAAGCCGCGCAAGGGTGCAAACCGCCCGGTGGCGGCGCGCAGGCGCTCGAAAATCCAGATGTTGAGCGACAGCGAAACCCCATAGGCGACAATCCCCGCCGCCATCATCCGCCAGCTTTGCCCCAGGATAATCGGGAAGGCTTGCTTGGCGGGCTCGTACATGCCGGGATCGGTGGGCAGTTGCAGCACGAAGAAGGCGAGTGCGATCGCGGTAACCAGCGGCACGAAACCATAGCGCGCCAGCCGGTCGGCGACGGGCTTGCCATGCAGTTCGGCAATCGCGCTGGAAATGGCGATGAGCGTGAGGAAGGGGAAAATCCCCGCCTCGACCGCGAGCGGCCCCAGCGCGACCTGCTTGGCGCCCAGCACCCCGGCAATTGTCACCATGCCGCCATAGAGCGTGGCAAACAACAACAGCGAGCGCGGCATTGCTCCGGAATTGTCAGTCATTTGGCGTCCCCCAGCAGCATTTCCGCGCCCTTCTCGGCGATCATCATGGTCGGGGCATTGGTGTTGCCCGACGTGATGCTTGGCATCACCGATGCATCGATCACGCGCAAGCCCGAAGTGCCGATGACCAGAGCCGGCTGTCCACCACGCTGCCCATCGCGGCGGTGCCCACGGGGTGGAAGATGGTCGTGCCGATCTCGCCTGCCGCGCGCTCCAGCGCTTCCTCGCTCTGGTAATCGGAGCCAGGACGCAGTTCTTCGGGCCGATATTTTGCAAGCGCGGGCCGGGCAACGATTTCGCGGGTGATGCGGATGGCGAGAGCGGCCGTGCGCCGGTCGGCTTCGGCGGCGAGGTAGTTCGGGGCGATCGCCGGAGCATCACCGGGATCGCTGCTGCGGATTGCCGTGCGCCCCCGGCTTTCCGGGCGCAGGTTGCAGACACTCGCGGTGAAAGCCGGGAAAGGATCGAGATCGCCGCCGAACGCCGCCAGGCTTAGCGGCTGGACGTGATACTCAAGGTCGGCGGTGACGAGGCGCGGATCGCTTTTCACGAACATGCCAAGCTGGCTGGGTGCCATGGCCATTGGCCCAGTACGGCGAGCGAGGTATTCCATCCCGATCAGTGCCTTGCCCAGCAGGTTCCCCGCGCGCTGGTTAAGCGTCGCTGCGCCTGAAATCCGCCAGGCGCAGCGGAGCTGGAGATGATCCTGCAGGTTGCCGCCGACTTGCGGAAGGTCGGCCAGCGGCGCGATGCCCAGCGCGCCAAGCCGCGCGGCGTCGCCGATGCCGGAGCGTTCGAGCACGGCGGGCGAGCCGATTGCGCCTGCACTGAGCACTACTTCGCCCAAAGCACGCGCCTCGCGCTGCTCATGACCCAGGCGATACGCAATCCCCACTGCGCGCGCCCCGTCGAACAGCACCCGGTCGACCAGCGCCCCGGTCACTACCTTGAGGTTGGCGCGGGAACGCACCGGCCGCAGGAACGCATCCGCCGCGCTCCAGCGCCAGCCCCCCCGCTGGGTTACG
>JANLSP010000423.1:0-4675 GCA_031362485.1 Novosphingobium sp. | reverse complement strand
CATTTTTTGCGAACACCTATGCCGCCTACGATGCCTTGAGCGAAGCTGACAAGGCGCTGATCGATGGGCTGAAAGTGGTCCACAAGGTTGAAAGCTCGTTCCGCCATGTGCCCAATCTTACCGACGAGCAGATCGCGGCATTTCGCAGCCACACGCCCACAGAACACCCGCTGGTCTGGCGGCACAGGAATGGCCGCAAGTCACTGATCACCAGCACCTCGGGCGCCGAAGTAGTCGGCATGGACCCGCAAGAAGGCGAGGCACTGCTCCAGCGCATGATTGACTGGGTAACGCAGGACCGCTTCATTTATCGTCACCAGTGGCAGCTGGGCGACATCGTCATGTGGGACAACACCGGCACCATGCACAAGGCAGAGCCCTATGCCGAAGACAGTGGCCGCCTGCTCCACCGAACCACCGTGCTCGGCGATGAGCCTTTCGATCCGGAGCGCGCGCTGGCGGCGTGAATCAACGCATCAGCAGCAGTCCCAGGCCCAACGCCATGGCCAGCCAGATCACCACCATCACGATTGCCGCCTTGCGGGCCGGGCCGGGCCAGGGCGCCGCCTCCGCCGCGATCCGCAGCTCATCGATCAGGACCGCCGGGATAAGCCGCAGCGCCAGCCAGATGCCCGCCGGCACCAGCACCAGGTCGTCGAGCAGGCCAAGCACCGGAATGAAATCGGGGATCAGGTCGATCGGGCTCAGCGCATAGGCCGCCACGCAGCCCGCAAGCAACTTGGCGGCCCATGGCGTGCGCGGATCGCGTGCGGCGAGCCACAGCAACGTCACTTCGCGCTTGAGCGCCCGCGCCCATTGTCTGAGCCGCGCGATCATCCGCCACGCAGCAATTGCACGCCCCAGTCGCGCTCGAACAGATAGAGCAACAGTCGCGCCGCCTCACCGCGCGGACCGGTCAGTCCGCCATCCCGGTCCATCAGCAGCCGCGCATCATCGTGCGCCAGGGGAAGCAGCCGCGTGATCTGCTCGAGGCTCGCGACGCGAAACGGCGTCTCGCCTGATTGCCGCGTGCCAAGCAATTCGCCGCCGCCGCGCAGCCGCAGGTCTTCTTCCGCGAGCCGAAAACCATCCTGCGTCTCGCGCATCAGCGCCAGCCGGTCGCGCGCGGTCTCCGACAGGGCAGATCCGCGCAGCAGCAGGCAGCTCGACTTGCCCTCGCCGCGCCCCACCCGTCCGCGCAACTGGTGAAGCTGGGCAAGGCCAAAACGCTCGGCCTGTTCGATCACCATCAGGGTGGCATTGGGCACATCGACGCCGACCTCGATGACTGTGGTCGCCACCAGCAGCCGCGCTTGCCCGCGCGCGAAGCGCTCCATGGCGGCGTCTTTCGCCTCGGGGCGCAGCTGGCCGTGGACCAGCACTGCCGTCTCGCCGAAGCGCAGCTTCAACTCGGCATGGCGGGCCTCGGCGGCGGCGATGTCGTCAGTTTCGCTTTCGCGCACCATCGGGCAGACCCAATAGGCCTGTTGGCCGCTCTCCAGATGCCGCGCCAGCGCCCCCACGACATCTTCCATTCGCTCCACCGCGACAACGCGGGTATCGATTGGCTGGCGACCGGGCGGCATCTCGTCGAGGCGCGACACGTCCATTTCGCCATACTGCGCCAGTGTCAGCGTGCGCGGGATCGGGGTCGCGGTCATTGCCAGGCAATGCGGCGTACGTTTGCCCTTCTGCGCCAGCATCAGCCGCTGGCCCACTCCGAAGCGGTGCTGCTCATCGATCACCACCATGGCGAGGTTCTTGTAGGCGACCGTGTCCTGAAAGATCGCGTGGGTACCTACGACAATATCGATACTGCCATCGAGCAGCCCCATCAGGATCGATTCGCGCGCCCGGCCCTTGTCGCGCCCGGTGAACAGCGCAATCTCGACGCCGGTTCCCGCCAACATGCCGCTGAGCGTTGCGAAATGCTGGCGGGCGAGAATTTCGGTTGGCGCAAGCAATGCCGCCTGCGCCCCGGCCTCGACCGCAACCAGCATGGCCTCCAGTGCCACCACCGTCTTGCCCGAGCCGACGTCGCCCTGCAGCAGGCGCAGCATCGGCGCGCCCTGCGCCAGATCACCCTCGATCTCGGCGATAGAGCGCCGCTGAGCTCCAGTCAGTGCGAAAGGCAGATGCAGCCGGCCCCGCAGCCCTCCGTCGCCCGCTAGCGGCGTGCCGACACGCGCTCGGTTGGCATTGCGCACCAGCATCAGCGCGAGGCTGTTCGCCAGCAATTCGTCATAGGCCAGCCGGTTGCGCGCCTGCGCATGCTCGCCTTTATGCGCCAGCAGCAAGGCATCGCGCCACGCGGGCCATTGCTCGCGGTCAAGAAGGCCCGGCTCGATCCATTCGGGCAAGTCTTCCAGATGACCCAGCGCCTGGGCCACCAATGCCGCGAGCCGGCCCTGCGTCAGCCCTTCGGAGAGTGGATAGACCGGCTCGGCAAGTTGGCCATGCAGTCCCGCGCTGTCGGCATTGACGTGATCAGGATGGACGATCTGGAGCATTTGCCCATACTGGTCGAGCCGTCCGGCGATCCAGCGCTTTTCCCCGAGCGGCAGCAATTTTTTCGCCGAATGCGAGGCGCGGCCGAAATAGGCCAACGCGCAAACATTGCCCAGTGTATCGGCGGCGAGCACCCTGAGCGGGCCTCTCCCCGCGCTGGGACGGTATTCAACGGGTGTCAACGCAACGATAATGTTTTCGCCAACGGTCGCAGCGTCGAGATCGGCCACCGCGCGGCGCTGCACAAACCGGTCCGGTAGGTGATAGGCAAAGTCCTTGACCCGCGTCAGGCCAAGCCTCTCAAGCGGTCGCGCCAGCCCCGGGCCCACGCCCTTGAGCGAGCCAGCTTCGGCAAACAGGGGATTGAGCCGTTCGGGACGCATCGCGCTTCATAACCGCAGGCGCAGATAATTCGCCACAATTTGATGCAGCGCATAGCCGAATGCCGTTCCCGCGCGTTGATAGAGTCATCGCGCACCCCGCGCCCGCCATTTTCAATCAGGAGACTGCAATGCTGCTACCCCATGGAACCGTGATCGCCATCATTGATGGCAGGACTTTCGAGCTCTACCGCAACGACGGAAACGAAGCAGAACCAGAACTGGCCGGCATGCCCAGCCCAAGTCTCGATGCGCACAACCACAGTGGCGGCAGCCATCATTCAAGCTCGGGCAATCACGACCGCCAGCAAGTCGAGGAAGACGCCCACGCCATTGCAGCGACCGAATGGCTCAATCGCGAAGTGCTGGGGAACCACATTGAAAACCTGGTGGTCTTCGCGCCGCCGCGCACATTGGGCGAGATGCGGCGACACTATCACAAACAGACCGAAAAAGTCCTGCTTAAGGAAGTCTCCAAAGACCTGATCGGCAAGCCGGCGGGCGATATACTCACCGCGCTGCGCGAGAAGGAGTAACCCAGCAAGCCTTGCCATGTGTGCCGCCGTAACCTAGCGGCGGCACACATGCCTGATGACCCCATCTCCACCGAGAACCGCCTGCGCCGCATGCGTTTTCGCAGCTGGCACCGCGGCACGCGCGAGGCTGACTACATGATCGGCGGCTTTTTCGACCGCTATCATACCAGCTGGAGCGAGGCTGAGATGGCCTGGTTCGAGGCGCTGCTTGACGAGGACGATGTTGATGTGATGGCCTGGGCGCTGGGCACGCTGGATATTCCCGAAGCCTATCGGGGAAGCCAGATGGAGTTGATGCAGAAGCTCGATTACGTCGCCATACCGCGCTGAGGCGCGTTCAACTGAAATCGGCGAGATCGTAGATCAGAACCCGCGACCACAAGTGGCCGCATTTGGCAATGAAGGCCTTGTGGATCGGGTGGACCTGATAGACTGCCTCGGCCGCAGGGCTGTCGAATGTCATCGCTTCGGACAAATGCCACGACGCATCGACCACGGGGCGCGGCGCAGTCGCGCCGGGCATGCCGATGTGCAGGTCGTGCACCTCGGGGATTGCGCGCAGGGTCTCCAGCCCTTCGGCAAGCATTGCCCGATCGGCAGCGGATTCGGGATTGTTCAACCAGAAGAATGCCAGGTGGCGGATGCTCTGCGTGGTCACGTAATTCTCCTAGGATACCAACTCTCTCCGATTACGGCTAGTTCGCCGCGCTCTCAAGCCTCCATATCCTCTCCCCGCCGGGGAGAGGATAGCGCAGCTTGCTCGCTTGCGAGCTAGCAAAGCTTGGAAAGGGGGACTGGGCAACGTGCCCTTCGCCCGCTAACGCCGCCCATCCCATGCCCGACTTGAACCGCATCCTTTCCGCGAAAGCCCCGCTCACGCTGGCCGGTGTGGCACGCGGAGCTCAGCCGCTGGTGCTTGCCGATCTGGCGCGCGCGAGCAAAGGCCGCGCTGTGTTCATCGCCCCCGATGAAGCGGCAATGCGCGCGATCAGCGAAACGGCGGGCTTCTTCGCCCCGGAGCTGGAAATCAACGAATTCCCTGCTTGGGACTGCCTGCCCTACGACCGCGCCAGCCCCGCGCTGTCGGTCAGCGCGCGGCGGCTGGCGGCGCTGCACCGCTTGCAGACCAAGACGGTCGGGCCGCAGCTTTTCGTCACCACGATCAATGCCCTCACCCAGCGCGTTCTCAGCCCGTTCCGCATCCGCGAATCGGTGCGTCTGCTCAGGACCGGCATGGAAATCAGCCGCGAA
>JANLSP010000413.1:0-6413 GCA_031362485.1 Novosphingobium sp. | reverse complement strand
GGGCGTCATCATGGCCGGCCAGCAGGCGGCAATGGGCAAATACCTTGCCTTCAGCCGGGCGCAGGAAGCCAGCGCGGATGCCGCAGGCCTGCAGTATCTTTCGCGAGCAGGTATGTCAGGACGCGGTTCGATCGGTTTCTTCAAGAAGCTGCAGAGTCTCGAATTTCGCTATGGCTATGTACCCAAGGATGATGACGTCTATTACTCCAGCCATCCAATGACCGGCGACCGCATCGCGACACTGCAGGACAGCTACGAAAAAGACCCGGCGTGGAACAAGCCTGATGATGCAGCCATCGAAGCACGTTTCCAGCGGGCCAAAGCCAAGCTCTATGGCTATCTCGCCGAGCCAAAAGCGACTTTCGCCGCCTATCCCGACTACCTGACAGGCGAGGCGGCGCGCTATGCCCGCGCCTATGGATGGCACAAGGATGCCCATCTCGACAAAGCGCTGGCGGAAACCGACGCATTGCTGCTCAAATCGCCCGCCGACCCCTATTTTCTCGAACTCAAGGGCCAGATCCTGCTTGAGGCCGGCAAACCCGCCGATGCCCTGGTGCCGCTGCGCCGTGCGGTTGACCTTTCGGGCGGCCAACCACTGATCGCAACGACGCTTGGTCATGCGCTGATCGCTAGCGAAGACCCGAAGAACATGGCCGAAGCCGAGAGCGTCCTGCGCGTCGCCGTGGCGCGCGACCGCGAGAATCCCTTCGCGTGGTATCAGCTTGGCGTGGTCTATGCCGCCAATGGCGACATGGCGCGTGCGCGCCTCGCCAGCGCCGAGCAGCAGATTATGCAGCAGCGCCTGCCCGAGGCTTTGGCCAGCGCGCAGGCGGCCGAGGCGGCGCTGCCCAAGGGTTCGGCCGACTGGCTTCGCGCGCAGGATATCGCCATGCAGGCGCGCACTGCGATTGAACGCACGCGCAAACGCAGGTAGGCGGAAGCGACATGAACGAAAATTCTGAAAGAGTTAGCGGCGCATGGCGCATGGCATTCGCGGCGCTGGTTGGCGCGCTGTTGGCGGGCGCAGGCGTCTGGTATTGGCAGGGCGGCGGCGCGGCCGCGCCGGCGGCAACTGACCGCGCCGCAATCGAGAAGGTGGTGCGCGACTATGTCCTCTCCCATCCCGAGATCCTGCCGCAGGCGATGGAAAACCTGCAGAAGCGCGAAACTGCCAAGCAGCTTGCCGGGGTGCAGGATGACATCGAAGTGCCGTTCCCGGGCGCTGTGCTCGGCAATCCGCAAGGCAAGGTCACGCTGGTTGAATTCAGCGATTTTGCCTGCGGCTATTGCAAGCAGAGCGAGGCCGACGTTGCCGCGCTAATTGCGGCCAATCCCGATCTCAAGGTGGTTGTGCGCCAGTTGCCGATCCTGTCGGACGAAAGTACCAATGCGGCGCGGATGGGCCTCGCTGCGGCCAAACAAGGCCTATATCCCGCATTCCACCGTGCGATGTATGCCGCCGGTCGCCCCGATCCGGCGACGATTGGCGCCGCCGCGAAAGCTGCCGGGGTCGATCTGGTTCGGGCCCAGCGCGAAATTGCTGACCCCGCAATCGAACGTGAACTCCAGACCAATCTCGAATTTGCCCGCCAGCTTGGCTTCAATGGCACGCCCAGTTGGGTGATAGGCGAGGAAGTGCACGCCGGAGCGGTCGGCCGCGAAGTACTTGCCGCAGCCATCGCCAAGGCGCGCAGCTGAGCCCAAGCGATGCGCCGGTTCCTGTTTATTGCATCGCTGGCACTGACCGGCATTTCTTCGGCGTCGGCCCAAACAGGTGACATCGCTGCCGATGTGCATGCCTGGCAGGCACATGACGCGCGCTTGCTTTCGCTGGGCTGGCGGCTGGCGCGCGCCAATGCCGCATTTTGTGCCACTTCGCAGAACGCAATCGGCCTGATGTTGACCGATTTTCACCGCTTCAGGGAACCAGCCCGCGCTGCCGCCGCAATCGGAGTTTCCAGCGGCGTGGGCATAGAGGCAGTTGCCTCCGGCTCGCCTGCCGAAGTCGCCGGACTGCGTGCCGGCGATACGCTGCTTGGAATTGGCGGTGCGGGCATCGGGGCCGCCCCGGCGCGCCTGCCCACAGGCAAGTTTTTTCACGATGAGCTGCATGACCGTATCGATGCCGATTTGGCCAGAACCGGAAGCGTGACCTTGCGGCTTTCACGGTCCGGTCAAGCCCCTCGCGACATCACGGTGACCGGCCAGAATGTTTGTCGCGGTCGGTTTACGTTGATATCCAGCGGCACGGCAGCGATGAGCGAGGGATATGTCATCCGCATCGCCGTCCAGTTGCTCGCCGAACACGCAGATGACAGCGAGGCGGCGACCATGCTGGCGCACGAGCTGGCACACAACATTTTTGGCCATGTCGCTGAAAATAATGCCAAAGGTCGCAATTATCTGACCGTGCGGCGCAACGAGCGCGAGGCGGACCGGTTGGCCCCGTGGCTGATGGCCAATGCCGGCTTCGATCCGGCAGCCGCGCCGCGCTTCATGGCCGCTTGGGGCCCGCGTCACGGCGGCGGGATAACCCGCTCGCAATCGCATGACGGCTGGCAGGCCCGCGCCGCCGCGCTGGCGCAAGAAGTCAGCGCGGTCGCGGCGGCGCGCACGGCGCGGCCGGGACAGCAGCTTGACTGGCGCATCCGCTTGCCTGCGATCCAGACCGACTGATGGCGCTTCCGTTTCCATTTGCACGATTCCACTCTAAGTATCGGGGCATGGCCGTCCTGCCCTTTCGCCCCACGCCGTTTTTCGCCAACAAGAATCAGGCTTTCTGGCGCTTGCAGGCTGCAGGCTGGGGCGGTGCTTTCCTGCTGCGGGTAATGTCGAGCATTGCCAACGATCAGCCGCTGTCTTTCCTCGTGCTGGTGCTTATTGCGACGATCACTGGCTTTTCGATCTCGCTGATCCTTGCCGTGCTGTTCCGCCAGCTGATTGCCCGGCGACCGATCATCACCTGGGGGGTGACCGGGGTTGTCCTGCCGTTCGCGGTCGGGCTTTATGCCTTCATCGATGCCTGGGTGATCGGACTTTACAGGCCTGACAGTGAGGCGAGTTTTGCCCAGCTGTTTCTCGGCGTTTTCTATCTCGATGCAACCTTGCTGGTCTCGTGGTCGGCGCTTTATTATGCGATCAATTTCTTCCTTCAGGTGGAAGAGCAGAATGATCAGTTGATCCGGCTGGAGAACCAGGCGACCAGCGCCCAGCTCGCCATGCTGCGCTATCAGCTCAATCCGCATTTCCTGTTCAATACTCTGAACTCGATTTCCACACTGGTGCTGCTCAAGCAGACCGAGCCGGCCAATGCCATGCTCACCCGGCTTTCCTCATTTCTGCGCTATTCGCTTTCGAATGAGCCGACTGGACGCGTGTCTGTGGCGCAGGAAGTCGAGACGCTGAAGCTCTATCTCGATATCGAGCGGATGCGTTTCGAAGAACGGCTGCGCACCACTTTTGCCATCGATCCAGCCACCCTGCCGGGCTTGTTGCCATCACTGCTGCTTCAACCGCTGGTGGAAAACGCCATCAAATATGCCGTTGCGCCGCAGGAGGCAGGTGCGGAAATCACCATTTCGACGCAACTCGTCGGGCCAAACCTTCGCATCACCGTCACTGACACCGGGCCGGGATTGCAAAACGAGGTCAGTGACAACAGATTAACCGGCGTGAGCTTTGATGGCGGAGAACCAGTTTCAACAGGCGTGGGTCTTGCCAACACACGCGACCGTTTGGCACAGGCTTACGGCGATCAGCACCGTTTCGAAGTGTTCGATCCGCCCGAAGGCGGGTTCGCGGTGCAGATAGAAATTCCTTTTGAGCATCGCGATGAGCCAGCCATCCCGGTCGAAAAGCCCCGGCTTGCTCTGGTCGCGGGCTGACCCGCAGTTTCCCGCCCCCGCGAAGGGCTGAAAGTCAGGACAATCCATGACCATTCGAACCATTCTCGTCGATGATGAAAAGCTGGCAATCCAGGGCCTGCAACTTCGCCTCGCGAAGTTTCCCGAAGTCGAGATCATCGATACCTGCTCGAACGGGCGCGAGGCGATCCGCAAGATCAAGACCGAGAAGCCCGATCTGGTTTTCCTCGATATCCAGATGCCGGGGTTCGACGGATTTTCAGTGGTCAAGGGGGTGATGGAAATCGAGCCGCCGCTGTTCGTTTTCGTTACCGCCTATCAGGAACATGCCGTGCGCGCCTTTGAGGCGAACGCGGTCAACTATCTGATGAAGCCGGTCGACGAGGATAAGCTCGCCGATACGCTCGAGCGGGTGAAAACCCGGCTTGCCGAGAAGCGTTCGTCGGAGGAAGCGGAAAAGCTGAAGATCGTGCTCGCCGAGGTTGCCCCCGATGCGATCGATGCGATGCCGGAAGAGGCCGAAGCTTCTGCCAGCCGTTTCGAAAAGCTCATCAACATCAAGGACCGCGGCCAGATATTCCGCATCGATGTCGATTCGATCGAACACATCGAGGCTGCGGGCGATTACATGTGCATCCGCACTGCCGACAATTCGCTGATACTGCGCGAAACGATGAAGGATCTCGAGCGACGGCTGGATCCGCGTGTGTTCCAGCGCGTTCACCGCTCCACCATCGTCAATCTCAATCAGGTCCGCCAGGTCAAGCCGCACACCAATGGCGAGTGCTTCCTGGTGCTGGATTCGGGCGCGCGCGTCAAAGTCAGCCGCTCCTACCGCGACGTGGTCGCGCGCTTTGTTCATTAAACCGATTGGCGGCTCCGCACCTTCGCGGTAAAACTCCCTGTTGAGTGGAACCGACAAAAACTCGGTGCGCACCGACAGGGAGAGAGATTTGACGTCAGCGCCGGTATTCGACCGCCATGAATGGCGTCAGGGATGGCCTGTGGTCGCCGCCTCGCTCGCAGGGATCACCTTGTGCTCAGCACATGGGTACACCATCGGCGTGATGATCGGTCCGCTCGAACAGGCATTCGGCTGGTCGCGTGCGTTGATCAGCAGCGGCATGCTGATAATCTCGCTCGTGGCAATTATTGCTGCTCCATTCGCCGGCAGGCTGGCCGACAAGTTCGGACCGCGCCGGGTTGCGCTGGCTGGGGTGCCGCTGTTCTGCCTCGCCTTCGGCCTGCTGGCGAGCGCCAGTGGCAATATCTGGAACTGGTGGCTGCTCTGGCTGTTTCTCGCGCTGGGCAACATGCTGATCCTGCCGACCATCTGGACTTCGGCGATCAACAGCCGCTTCGATGCCAATCGCGGCAAGGCACTGGCCTTTGCCTTGTGCGGAACCGGGCTGGCTGCCTTCATCCTGCCGCCGGTCACCACCCGCCTGATCGCCGCCTATAGCTGGCAGCATGCTTATGTTGGCCTTGCGATTGCCGGCCTGCTGGTTGTCTTTCCGCTGACCCTGTTGTGGTTCCACGCCGCACCGCGAACGCCGCAGGCCGGTCCTCTAGAAAGCGAAGCCGCGCAGCTTGCAACCGGCCTGCTCAGGGCCGAGATGCTCTCGCCGCGCTTCCTCAAGCTGCTGGGCGCGTCCACGGTGTTTTCGGTGGCGATCTGCGCGTTGACCACCAATGCGACGCCGGTGCTTCGGGCTTTGGGGCACGATGCCATCACCGCCGCTGATACAGCGGCGCTGATGGGCTTCGGTTCAGTGGTGGGCCGGATCGGCGGCGGCTTCTTGCTCGACCGGTTCGATGCGCGCAAGGTCGCCGCGATCAGCGTCGCTGCGCCGATTGTCACGGCCATGCTGCTGCTGGCGGGCGGCGAGGACCGGCTGGTTGCCTCGGCGGCCTGCCTGGTGCTGGGCCTGGCCATCGGCGCTGAAGTAGATGCCTGCGCCTATCTGGCAGCGCGCCACTTCGGCCTGCGGAACTTCGGCGCCCTGTTCGGCACGATCAACGGCTTGATGCTGTTCGGCAACGGCATCGCCCCATTTGCGGCCAACTATGTCTACGATGTGACCGGCAGCTACAGTTCTGTGCTCTGGGCGCAAGTGCCGGCCTGCCTGCTGGCTGCCGGCCTGTTCATGGCACTGGGCCGATACCCTGACACCGCTGCCCCACCGGGACGCTGAATGCACGCCGCCCGCAGCCGATATAGGACTGGCAAGCCACGCTACGCTCTGCTAACCGCGCCTCCTCACCGGCACCCGTAGCTCAGCTGGATAGAGCGCTGCCCTCCGAAGGCAGAGGCCACAGGTTCGAATCCTGTCGGGTGCACCATTTTTACAATATGTTATCAATAACTTAGGCGGGATAAAAATTCTCCAGCGGATGATTTTTGTCCATTTCTGCTATCGACAAAACGTGCACAAAAATATGTTCAAATTCCTATCCACTTGATATATCAAGGGAAGGAAATTTGGAGCCGCTGGATGGGCACGGAGCAGGACGAACGCATCGACCTAAAAGGCGATGGCAGAATCA
>JANLSP010000404.1:0-7912 GCA_031362485.1 Novosphingobium sp. | reverse complement strand
AGCCGCAGCACGCCGCTCAGCGCAGCCGGCTCGATCGCGGCGAATTTGGCGCGCGGCATTTCGATGATTAGCATAGCGCCGGCGCGGCTGAATCTCTGCTCGCCGGCGTAGTCCACCACCTTGTCCTCGGCGATAAACAAGTGCGGGCCCTGGAGCGCTACGCTTTGCGGCAGCGGAATGGCGAGCCGCAGCCGCCCCGGCTCCAGCGCGAAGCGCGCCTCGGCGCCGAGCGGCGCGGGCATTCGTTGGCGCCACAGGTCGAAGCGGGTGTCCCGCGTGCCGGCGCTGCCCACCTTGATCTGCGCCGCAAGGCTCGCCCGCTCGGGCACGCAGATCGTATCGGTGCAGGCGAGCCACTGCGCTTCGACCGAAATCGGCAGCACCTGCCCAGCCTGTGCGCTGGGCGGCATGGTAAACGGCACGATCACGGCATGTTCGGAACCATAGACATGGTTCATCAGTCCCTGGATCAGCAGCGTTTCGGGCACCGGAAAACGCGGCGCTCCCGCAGTGGCCCCGAGGGGAAGTCGCCATGTCAGCTGCATGCCCAACCCGGCATCGCCCGGGTTCGACCAATAGCCGTGCCAGCCCGCCGCGGGGCGCATAACAATCGCGAGATCGACAGTCTGGCCCGGGCTGGCCGCTTGCTCGACGATAAGCTCGGCCGCGATATTGGTCGGCGCGGCAATGGCAGGCACGGCCAGCAGCATGGCCAGCGTCTGCAATAGCATTGCAACAAGGGCGCGATAGACCATGCGAAGACGCCTTCCCAAGCCCGGGCATCTTGCGCAAATCGCGCTGTCCGGCCATCAGGGCTTTGCCGCCATTGCTGCATTTATTCAAGGAGCCAGCCTATGCGTTTGTCCAGTGCCGCCCGGCTCCTCGGCGCGCCGATTCTTGCCAGCGTCCTTTTGCTGGGGGCTCCGGCTGGAGCCGAGCCCGCACCCGCGCCCGCTGCGCCGCCTCGGCTCATCGTGGCGATTTCGGTCGATCAGTTTTCGGCGGATCTCTTCGCGCATTATCGGCGGCGCTTCAGCCAGGGCCTCGCCCGGCTTCAGGACGGCGCGGTGTTTCCCTCCGGCTTCCAGTCGCACGCCGCGACCGAGACCTGCCCCGGCCACTCGACCATCCTGACCGGCGTACGCCCGGCGCGGAGCGGCATCATTGCCAATGACTGGTTTGAGCCCTCGCTCGCCCGCGCCGACAAGAAAGTCTATTGTGCCGAGGATGTGACCAATCCGGCCAGCTCATCCGATCGCCCGGTAGTCTCTGCCCGCCAGCTCAATGCACGGACACTGGGCGACCGGCTGAAAGCCGCCAATCCCGCCAGCCTCAACGTCGCAGTTTCTGCCAAGGACCGCTCGGCGGTAATGATGGGCGGCCACACTATTGATGCGGCCTACTGGTGGCGTTCGGGAGCCTTCGCCACGTTCGAAGGCCTGCCGCTCGCCCCTGCTGCGGTTGCAGCGAGCCGCACGGCTGCCGCCGCTATCGCCAGGGGTGCGCCTGCCATGACAGTGCCGGCATGGTGCGCTCCGCTTGCCCGGAAGGTAGATGCCAGCGGCAATATGATCGGCGAGGGACGGTTCGCCCTGGAGCGCGGCAAGGCGCAAGGCTTCACCACTTCGCCGCGCATGGACGCCGCCGTCGCCAATCTCGCCATTGCCCTGGTCGATGAACGAGGGCTGGGCCGTGATGCGGTGCCGGATGTCCTGTCTGTCGGTCTTTCGGCGACCGACACGATCGGCCACACACTGGGCCCCGGCGGGCAGGAAATGTGTATCCAGATGGCCGAGCTCGACAAGACCATCGGCAATCTGCTGGCCCAGCTTGACCGGCGCAGGCTCGATTATGTGGTGGTGTTGACTGCCGATCACGGCGGCTTCGATGTGGTTGAGCGCCAGCGCCAGCAAGCGTATCCGCGCGCGGTGCGCGGCGATACCAGCCTGACGGTGGGCGAACTGGCCAAGGCTGTCACCGAACGCACCGGCATTACCGCGCCATCGGGCCCGTTGCTCTATGGCGATGGCATGGGCGGCGATCGCTATATCTCGCGGCTGCTCTCTCCGGCTGATCGCGCGAAAGTGTCCGATGCGATGGTCGCACGGCTAAAGGCGCACCCACAAGTCGCCGCCGTGTTCACCGCGCGTGAACTGTCACAGGCACCGCTGCCCTCGGCCAGTCCGCAGGACTGGAGCCTGAAGGACCGCGCCCGCGCCTCATTCGATCCGCAACGTTCGGGCGACGTGGTGGTATTGCTCGAGCGGGCGGTCATGCCGATCCCGACGGGCGCGCGTGGCTATGTCGCGACGCACGGCAGCCCGTGGGACTATGACCGGCGCGTGCCGATCCTGTTCTGGCGGCGCGGCCTGGCGGGCTTTGAACAACCCGCGCCAATCGAGACTGTCGATATCGCGCCGACGCTGGCTGCGCTGCTGCGGCTCGATACGACTGACGGCGATTTCGACGGGCGCTGCCTCGATCTCGACGGCGGCGAGGGCAACACCTGCGAGGGCCCGCGATGATGCTTCGACAAGCTCGGCATGAGCGGATATTAGGGCCACTCAATCCCCGCTCAGCCTGAGCCTGTCGAAGGCCCCGCCGTAAACCCATGACCGAAAATCGCGATCTTGTTATCCTTGGCGGCGGGCTTGTCGGCATGACACTGGCGCTGGCTGCCGCCAAGGCCGGACTGACCAGCCATGTCGTCGACCGGGCCGATCCTGCAGAATTGACCGCAGAAGGGGCCGATGGCCGCGCCTCGGCGATTTCCACCGCCAGCTGGAACCTGTTCACCAATATCGGGCTGGCAGAGCGGCTCAAACCACTCGGCTGCCCGATTGCGGCGATTGCCGTGACCGAAGCAATGAAGCCCGGCCGGATCGACTTCCGGCCCGAGGCAAGCGAAGGCTCGCTCGGGCGGATGTTTGCCAACCGCGACATTCGCCTCGCGCTGTTCGAAGCAGCGCGCGCCGAACCGGCGATCGCCTGGCACACCAGCGCCGAGCCGGCGGAACGTGAGCGCGGGGTCCACGGTGTCTCAGTCGCGCTGACGGATGGCCGCAAGCTGGCCGGCAACCTTCTGGTCGCCGCCGAAGGGCGCCAGTCGCCGACTCGCGACGAGGCAGGCTTCTCGCTCGCCCGCTGGGACTATCGCCACCGCGCGATGGTGACGGGGCTGGTCCACGAAAAGTCGCATGACAATGTCGCCTGGGAAATCTTCTACCCAGCCGGACCATTCGCCTTGCTGCCCTTGCTCGATTTGCCCGATGGCCGCCATCGCTCGGCGCTGGTCTGGACCGTGGCGGAAAAGGAGGCGCCCGCCTGGATCGGGCTTTCCGACCGCGCGTTCCTTGCCGAAGTCCAGGCGCGGGTGCCAGATATTCTCGGCCGGATCGAACTCGCCGCACCGCGCATGTCCTACCCGCTCAGTTTCCAGCATACCGCGCGAATCGTTGATGACCAGCTGGCTTTGGTCGGCGACGCGGCGCACGGCATGCACCCGATCGCCGGACAAGGGCTCAACCTTGGCCTGCGCGATGTTGGCGCGCTGGTGGAAGTTCTTGCCGATGGCATGCGGCTGGGGCTGGAGCCGGGCGACGCCCAATTGCTCGCGCGCTATGAACGCTGGCGCAGTCTCGACAGCTTCTCGGTGATGGCTGCGACCGACACGATCAACCGCCTGTTCGGCATTCCGGGCCGCCTGCCATCCGCAGTACGCCGGCTTGGCATGGGCGCAGTACAGCGTCTGCCCGCGCTCAAGCGCTTCTTCATGGACGAGGCGCGCGGCGTCTCCGGGAACCTGCCGGCGCTGCTGCGCGGATAGTCAGATTGCCGGACCCGCAAGCGGGCTCGGCTGCTCGACATTGGCCCCTTGGGCATCCTTCAGTCTATGCGAATCCAGCAAGGCGGTGGTTTCGACGAGATCGAGCGCGCGTTGCACCGTGTCATAGCGGCGGGCGGCGGCGGTCCATTCTTTGGCTGCAGCCGCGCCCGGCAGGCGTTCAACTTCGACAATCGCCTCGCCGGTCTTCCCGGCTGCAAGGAGCAACTTGGCACGGCCAAGGCGGTCTTCGGGCCGGATGGGCGCGCCGCTTTGGTGGCGAATGATGAAAAGGTTGGAAAATTCCCGCTGGATCCAGCTCCAGCTGTCGGCCGCTGGCGCGCTTCCGGTCAGTTTTGGGGCAAAGCCATCCAGTTGAGCATAGAGGCTATCGAGCGTGACCGGCCTGGCGGCGGCATCGATCAGCGTCTGCACGGCATTGGGTTGTGCGTCGGCAAAGCGCAGGCGCAGCTGATCCTCAAGGAAGCCCAGCGGCGCGCCGCGATCCAGCGCGCGGCGCGCCGCAAAGGCAATCAACAGACCTTCGGCCCGCGCCGCATTGCCCGATGCCGCGTCGGCTTCAATATCGAGCCGCGCCAGGCGCTGTTCCAGCAAGGCAATACGAGCATCGAGACTGCCAGGGGGTAGTTGCTGCACCAATGGCGGGGCACCTGACGGCGCGGCCGGTCCGGCAATAGCTGAAGGCTGGGCAACCGGCGCCAAGACCTGCCGCGTTGGTTCAGCCGACAGACCGGCAAGATCGCGCAATTGACGCTGTGCTGACGGAAATTGCCACGCAGCCCATACGATGCCGCCGAGAATCAGCAGCAGCAGCCCGAGCGCAACCAGCAGCCTGCGGCCCGAGCGGCGCGGCGCGGCGCTTTGCGCTCCAGGCTGCGCACTAATCTGTTCGTCCTGCATCAAGCCTTGTTTTTCATGTGGTGGACCTCGCCAAGTCTTGGCACATCCGGCCTGCCAAGGCCAGCAATGCCTGATCGTTCGGGGCGGGCACGCTCGCGGCAGCGGCCCAGCCTGTGCCCACGGCTGCTGCGATGCGCGGGCCAAGCGCGGCAATCGCCAGCCGGGCGCGCGGCGCGCCATGGCGGTCGCATTCAGCGGCAAAATGAACCGCCGCCTCGCTCGAATGGAGCATGACAACGCCGCCGGCCATCAATCGTTCGATCAGTTCAGTGGGCGCGGCAAGCGACTCGCTGGCATAGACCTCGCGCTCGGTCAGCTCGAATCCCTCCGGCATCGCAAGCTCAATCCGCTCGCGCCCGGCAAGCCGCAGCAGGCGGCGGTGTTGTGGCGAAATCCGCGTCAGTAATTGCTGCAAGCCGCCTTCGCCTGTGGCAACCACTTCGAGACCGGCGGCACCGGCCGCCGCTGCGGTGCTGGCACCGACGGCATAGGCCGGCTTGCCGCAATATCTTTCCAGCGCCGCGCCGCCATGACGCAAGGCGTTGGCACTGCCGATCAGCAGGGCATCGAAGCTGCCGGGCGGCGGCGCCTGCCACTCAAGCGGGCGGATGGTGAAGATCGGATAGGCGCTTGCATCCAGCCCGAGATCGCGCGCGGCGCGCACGGTCGCGTCGCAGCCGGGCTGGGGGCGGATGACATAGAGCGGGGTCATGGCGCGCCGAAGTGAGCCGTGATTTGCGGCGAGGCGCGTGCCAGCAAGTCGCGGGCAAGTGCGATAGGGGCTGCCGCATCGCCGGCAGCGAAATGCGCTTCGCCATCGCAGCGGTGCGCGCCGTCAGGGCTGAACAGCGCTGCCCGCATGGCCAGCATGGCGCCATCGGGCTGGGTGAGAACCGCAATCGGGCTGTGGCAATTGCCGCCCAGCGCCGCCAGAAGCCCGCGTTCGGCTATCAGGGCCGCGCGGCTTGGGGTGTGATCAATGGCGGTGAGCACCGCGCGCATTTCGGCATCATCGGCGCGGCATTCGATCGCGATCGCACCCTGGCCGGGTGCCGGCAGCCAAATCTCGGCCGCCAGCGCTTGGCCGACATCCGACTGACCCAGCCGGTTGAGCCCGGCTTTGGCGAGCAGAGTTGCATCGGCCTCGCCTGCTGCCAGCTTGGCGAGTCGGGTTGCGACATTGCCGCGAAACGGCACAATCCGGCAGTCGGGCCGCATATTGAGCAATTGTGCCGCGCGGCGCGGGGCGCTGGTGCCGACGCGTGTGCCCGGCGGCAATGCAGCGATGCTGCTTAGCCCTGTCCGCTCATCCTGAGTCCTGAGCTTGTCGAAGGGTCGAAGCACCAGCACATCGCGCACATCTTCGCGCGGCAGGATCGCCGCCATGGCGATCTCCGCCGGACGCAGCGTCTCGACATCCTTGGCCGAATGCACCGCGAAGTCGATCTCGCCCGCCAGCAGCCAGGCGTCGAGTTCCTTGGTCCACAGCGCCTTGCCACCGATCTCGGCCAAGGGCCGGTCGAGCACTTTGTCGCCGCTGGCCGTGACCGGAACCAATTCGACTGATCCCGGCAACAGCCCATGCGCCGCAATCAGTCGTGCACGCGCCTCTTCGGCCTGAACGAGAGCCAGGGGCGAGCGGCGAGTGCCGAGACGCCAGGGGCGCGAGCGGTGAGAGCTGGACATGGCCCGCTTGTGCTAGTCTGCAATCTCTATAAGTGAAAGCCGGGATGGAGATTGTTCTCGGCATTGAATCGTCGTGCGACGAGACGGCGGCCGCGCTGGTCGGCAGCGACCGCACAATCATTGCGCAGCGCATCGCTTCGCAGGACGAGGCGCATCGCCCATATGGTGGCGTGGTGCCCGAGATCGCGGCGCGCGCCCATGTCGAACGGCTGAGCCCGCTGATCGCAGAAGTTCTGGCCGAAGCGGGGATGGAACTGGCCGATGTCGACGCGATTGCCGCCACCGCAGGCCCGGGTCTGATCGGCGGGGTGATGGTCGGGCTGGTGACGGCGAAAGCGCTCGCCATGGCCAGTGACAAGCCGCTGATTGCGGTGAACCATCTGGAAGGCCACGCGCTTTCGCCGCGACTTGCCGACGCGAGCCTTGAGTTTCCTTACCTGCTGCTGCTGGTTTCGGGCGGGCATTGCCAGTTGCTCGTGGTTGAAGGCGTCAGTCGCTATCTGCGTCTTGCCACAACCATCGACGATGCGCTGGGCGAGGCGTTCGACAAGAGCGCCAAGATCCTTGGCCTCGGCTATCCCGGCGGTCCGGCGCTGGAACGGATGGCGGCGACCGGCAACTCCCGCGCCGTGCCGCTGCCGCGCCCATTGCTGGGCAGCGCCGAGCCGCATTTCTCGTTTGCGGGGCTGAAAAGTGCAGTGATGCGCGCAAAGCAGGCGGGCGTGCATGCCGATGCCGATATTGCCGCCGCATTCCAGCAAGCCGCGATTGATTGCGTGCTTGATCGCACGGCCCACGCCTTGGCCGCAGCCGGACCGGTAACTGCGCTGGTCACTGCGGGCGGGGTCGCTGCGAACAAGGCAGTGCGTGTCGCTCTGGAAGCACTCGCAAGAGCACACGGCCTGCCCTTCATCGCTCCGCCGCTCGCCTTGTGCACTGACAATGCTGCGATGATCGCCTGGGCCGGGATCGAGCTCCTGGCGCTGGGGCGGCGCGATCCGCTTGATATTTCCGCGCGTCCGCGCTGGCCGCTTGACGAGAACGCGACGGCGGTGCGCGGGGCAGGGGTCAAGGCATGACCCTTCGACATGCTCAGGACAGGCAAATCGGCGTGATCGGCGCCGGTGCCTGGGGCACGGCACTGGCGCAGGCGCTGGCCGGGGACGGCAGCGCCATAACGCTGTGGGCGCGCGAGCCGGAACTGGTGGCGGAGATCAATACCAGCCGCACCAACAGCCTGTTCCTGCCTTCGGCGCGGCTGGCCGGCTCGATCCATGCGACGGGCGACATCACTGAACTGGGTGCACTGCCGGTGCTGCTGGCGGTGGTCCCGGCACAGTTTCTGGGGCCTGTTCTCGCCCGTTTGCCAGCCGGAAACCGCGATCTGGTGCTCTGCGCCAAAGGCATCGAAGCGGGCACCGCCCGGCTGATGAGCGACGTAGCGGCGGCCATTGCCCCGCCGCAGAGCCTTGCCGTGCTCTC
>JANLSP010000402.1:0-9373 GCA_031362485.1 Novosphingobium sp. | reverse complement strand
AAGGTTACCAAGGATGTGGTTTACCTTTCGGCGATGGAAGAGCAGAAGCACGTCGTGGCGCAGGCCTCCGCCGAGCTCAACAAGGACGGCAGCTTCGTCGAGGATCTGATCTCGGCGCGCGACAGCGGCGAATTCGTCATGTCGCCGCGAGATCTGGTGACCCTGATGGACGTCAGCCCCAAGCAGCTGGTCTCGGTCGCCGCTTCGCTGATTCCGTTCCTCGAAAACGATGACGCCAACCGCGCGTTGATGGGCTCGAACATGCAGCGGCAAGCTGTGCCGCTGGTCCAGGCCGAAGCACCATTCGTCGGCACCGGCTTGGAAGCGACCGTGGCGCGCGATTCGGGCGCGGCAATCGGCGCGCTTCGTGGCGGCATTGTCGATCAGGTTGATGCCACGCGTATCGTGATCCGGGCGAGCGGAGATATCGAGCCCGGCCAGTCGGGCGTCGACATCTACACGCTGCAGAAGTTCCAGCGTTCCAACCAGAACACCTGCATCAACCAGCGCCCGCTGGTTAAAGTGGGCGATGCGGTCGAGGTGCGTGATATCATCGCTGACGGCCCGAGCACGGAGCTCGGCGAACTCGCGCTGGGCCGCAACAGCCTGGTCGCCTTCATGCCCTGGAACGGCTACAATTATGAGGATTCGATCCTGATTTCGGAGCGGATCGTCAAGGATGACGTCTTCACCTCGATCCACATCGAGGAATTCGAGGTCATGGCCCGCGACACCAAGCTTGGGCCCGAAGACATCACCCGCGACATTCCCAATGTCGGCGAGGAAGCGCTGCGCAATCTGGACGAAGCGGGCATCGTCTACATCGGCGCCGAAGTGCACCCGGGTGACATTCTTGCCGGCAAGATCACGCCCAAGGGCGAATCGCCGATGACACCGGAAGAAAAGCTGCTGCGCGCGATTTTCGGCGAAAAGGCTTCCGACGTGCGCGACACCTCGCTGCGCCTGCCGCCGGGCGTTTCGGGTACAGTCGTCGAAGTGCGCGTGTTCAACCGCCACGGCATCGAGATCGATGACCGTACCCGCGCAATCCAGAACGAGGAAATCGAACGCCTCGCCAAGGACCGCGAGGACGAACGCGGCATTCTGAACCGTGCGACCTACAACCGCCTGCGCGAAATGCTCGTCGGTCAGGTCGCTGCGGCTGCCCCCAAGGGATTCAAGAAGGGCGCGGAGATTACTGCTGTCGAGCTTGAAGAGGTCGAGAAGTGGGAGTGGTGGAAGTTCGCTGTCGCCGACGATGCTCGCCAAGTTCAGCGAGAAGCTGTCAAGGCGCAATACGACGAGACGATCAAGACGATTCAGGAAAAGTTCGAGGATCGCAAGGAGAAGCTCGAGCGCGGCGACGAACTCGCGCCGGGCGTGCTCAAGATGGTCAAGGTGTTCGTCGCGGTGAAGCGCAAGCTGCAGCCGGGCGACAAGATGGCCGGCCGCCATGGCAACAAGGGCGTCATTTCGCGCATCCTGCCGATGGAGGACATGCCATTCCTTGAGGACGGCACCCCGGTCGACATCGTGCTCAATCCGCTCGGCGTGCCGAGCCGGATGAATGTCGGACAGATCTTCGAGACCCACCTTGGCTGGGCCGCGCGGGGCCTTGGCAAGCAGATCACTGCGCTGCTCGAGGACTGGCGCCATGCCAACCCCGATCCCGAAGCGGCCGCGCCGCCGACGGCGTTGATCGACCGGCTGAAAGACATCTACGGGCCCAACTATCACGCCGAGATCGACAGCCGCACGGTTGGCGATATCGTCGAGATGGCCGGACTGTTGAAGAACGGCGTGCCGATGGGCACCCCGGTGTTCGATGGCGCGCGTGAGGCGGATGTGACCGAAATGCTGGTCAAGGCCGGGCTCGATACTTCGGGTCAGGTCACGCTCTACGACGGGCGCACCGGTGATGCTTTCGACCGCAAGGTGACGGTGGGCTACATCTACATGCTCAAGCTGCATCACCTTGTCGACGACAAGATCCATGCTCGCTCGATCGGGCCATACAGCCTCGTCACCCAGCAGCCACTGGGCGGCAAGGCGCAGTTCGGCGGGCAGAGGTTCGGCGAAATGGAGGTCTGGGCACTCCAGGCCTACGGTGCTGCCTACACTTTGCAGGAAATGCTGACGGTGAAGTCCGACGACGTGGTCGGCCGCACCAAGGTCTATGAAGCCATCGTCAAGGGTGACGACACCTTCGAGGCCGGCATCCCCGAGAGCTTCAATGTGCTCGTCAAGGAAATGCGCAGTCTTGGCCTAAACGTCGAACTGTCATCACTCACCGAACCGGATGAGGATAACTGGCCGCAGGCTGCTGAGTAAGCGGGCCGGGCGGCCCGCAGCCGCCCGCCCTTTTGCCGACCTGAGACATTTACCCCTAGAGGGACCGAAAAATGAACGACCTGACCAAGTTTACCAACCAAATCGCCAAGCCCGAGACTTTCGACCAGATCCAGATCGGTCTGGCGAGCCCCGAGCGCATTCGCAGCTGGTCCTTCGGCGAGATCAAGAAGCCCGAGACTATCAACTACCGCACGTTCAAACCCGAGCGTGACGGCCTGTTCTGCGCGCGCATCTTCGGCCCGGTGAAGGACTACGAGTGCCTGTGCGGCAAGTTCAAGCGCATGAAGTACAAGGGCGTAGTCTGTGAAAAGTGCGGCGTTGAAGTCACCGTCACCAAGGTCCGTCGCGAGCGTATGGGCCATATCGAGCTGGCCGCGCCGGTCGCGCACATCTGGTTCCTCAAGTCGCTGCCTTCGCGCATCGGCCTGCTGCTCGACATGCAGCTCAAGCAGCTTGAGCGCGTGCTCTATTTTGAGAGCTACATCGTCACCGAGCCGGGCATCACTCCGCTGGAGCGCTTCCAGCTGCTGACAGAAGACGAACTGCTCGATGCGCAGGACCAGTATGGCGAAGACGCCTTCTCTGCCGGGATCGGCGCGGAAGCGGTCAAGTACATGCTGATGAGCCTCGATCTGGTGCAGGAACGCACCGATCTGCTCGAGGAACTCGCGGTCACCAAGAGCGAGCTCAAGCCCAAGAAGATCATCAAGCGACTGAAGGTCGTCGAAAGCTTCATCGATTCGGGCAACAAGCCCGAATGGATGATCCTCGATGTCGTCCCGGTCATCCCGCCCGAACTGCGCCCGCTGGTGCCGCTCGATGGCGGCCGCTTCGCAACCTCCGATCTCAACGACCTTTATCGCCGCGTGATCAACCGCAACAATCGTCTCAAGCGCCTGATCGAGCTGCGCGCGCCTGACATCATCGTGCGCAACGAAAAGCGCATGCTGCAGGAAGCAGTTGACGCGCTGTTCGATAACGGCCGCCGCGGCCGGGTGATTACGGGTGCCAACAAGCGCCCGCTCAAGTCACTCAGCGACATGCTCAAGGGCAAGCAGGGCCGCTTCCGCCAGAACCTGCTCGGCAAGCGCGTTGACTATTCCGGCCGTTCGGTGATCGTCACCGGACCGGAACTGAAGCTGCACCAGTGCGGCCTGCCCAAGAAGATGGCGCTCGAGCTGTTCAAGCCGTTCATCTACGCCCGGCTCGATGCCAAAGGTCTCTCGATGACCCTCAAGCAGGCCAAGAAGTGGGTCGAGAAAGAGCGCAAGGAAGTCTGGGACATTCTCGACGAGGTGATCCGCGAACATCCGGTGATGCTCAACCGCGCGCCGACGCTTCATCGTCTCGGCATCCAGGCGTTCGAACCGGTGCTGATTGAAGGCAAGGCGATCCAGCTGCATCCGCTGGTCTGCTCCGCGTTCAACGCTGACTTCGACGGTGACCAGATGGCCGTTCACGTGCCGCTTTCTCTGGAAGCCCAGCTTGAAGCACGTGTGCTGATGATGTCGACCAACAACATCCTCAGCCCTGCCAACGGCAAGCCGATCATCGTGCCCAGCCAGGACATGGTGCTCGGGCTCTATTATCTCTCGATGGACCGCCAGGGCGAGCCGGGCGAGGGCATGATGCTGGCCGACATGGCCGAAGTGCATCAGGCGCTCGAAGTCGGCGCGGTGACTTTGCACTCCAAGATCATCGCGCGCGTTCCGCAGACCGATGAGGCCGGCAAGCAGTATCAGAAGCGTTTCGAAACGACCCCGGGCCGCATGCTGGTTGGCGAATGCCTGCCGAAGAACCACACCGTGCCCTTCGATCTGGTCAACCGTCTACTGACCAAGAAGGAATTGGCAGACGTCATCGATCAGGTCTATCGCCACACCGGCCAGAAGGACACGGTGCTGTTTGCCGATGCGATCATGGGGCTGGGCTTCCGCCATGCATTCAAGGCCGGGATCAGCTTCGGCAAGGATGACATGATCATTCCGGATTCGAAGGTGGCGCTGGTTGATGAGACCAAGGCACTGGTTGCCGACTACGAGCAGCAGTACCAGGACGGCCTGATCACCCAGCAGGAAAAGTACAACAAGGTGATCGACGTCTGGAGCCGCTGCGGCGATCAGGTGGCCGCAGCCATGATGGACGAGATCCGCGCCACCCCGCTCGACGAGAACGGTCGCGAGAAGCAGGTCAACTCGATCTACATGATGAGCCACTCGGGCGCGCGTGGTTCCCCGACGCAAATGAAGCAACTCGCCGGAATGCGCGGGCTGATGGCCAAGCCTTCGGGCGAAATCATCGAGACGCCGATCATCTCGAACTTCAAGGAAGGCCTGACCGTCCTTGAATACTTCAACTCCACCCATGGTGCGCGAAAAGGCCTTGCCGACACCGCGCTCAAGACGGCGAACTCGGGCTATCTGACCCGCCGGCTTGTCGACGTCTCTCAGGATTGCGTTGTCGTCATCGAGGATTGCGGCACCGAGCGTGCGCTCGAAATGCGCGCGATCGTCCAGGGGGGGGCGGTGATCGCTTCGCTGGGCGAGCGCATTCTTGGCCGCACGCTGGCCGAGGACATCGTCGAAAAGGACGGCACCGTGATCGTGGCTTCGGGCACGCTGCTTGACGAGCCGATGACGGCCCGCATCGAAGCGTCCGGCGTCCAGGCAGCGCGCATCCGCTCACCGCTGATCTGCGAGGCCGAACAGGGTGTCTGTGGCACCTGCTATGGCCGCGATCTGGCACGCGGCACGCCGGTCAACATCGGCGAGGCGGTTGGCGTCATCGCCGCTCAGTCGATCGGTGAACCGGGTACGCAGCTGACCATGCGCACGTTCCACATCGGCGGCGCGGCACAGGTCAACGAAACGTCGCATCTTGAATCAATCTGCGACGGTACGGTGGTGTATCGCGATATCCCGACGATCACCGACAAGCGCAATCGCCGCCTGTCGCTCGCCCGCAGCGGCGAGATCGTCGTGATCGATACCAACGGGCGCGAGCGCGCGATCCACAAGGTGCCCTATGGTACGCATCTGCTCCACGCGGATGGCGCGATCGTAGCTGAAGGCGATCGCCTGGCCGAATGGGATCCGTTCACTTTGCCGGTGATCACCGAAAAGCCGGGCGTGGTGAAGTATCAGGATCTGATCGACGGCAAGACGCTGACCGAGCTGACTGACGAGGCGACCGGCATGTCCAGCCGCGTCGTCACCGAAAACCGCGCCGGTGGCCGTTCCAAGCAGGAAGACCTGCGTCCGCGTCTGACCTTGCTTGACGAGGAATCGGGCGAGGCCGCGCGCTACATGATGGCGCCGGGCACCACGCTCTCGGTCGAAGATGGCCAGTTGGTCGAAGCCGGAGAAGTGCTGGCCCGCGCCAGCCGCGAAGCCGCCAAGACCCGCGACATCACCGGCGGTCTGCCGCGGGTGGCGGAGTTGTTCGAAGCGCGCAAGCCGAAGGACAACTCGGTTATCGCCAAGGTTTCGGGCCGGATCGAATTCGTCCGCGACTACAAGGCCAAACGCAAGATCGCGATCATCCCCGAGGAAGGCGATCCGGTCGAATACCTGATCCCCAAGTCGAAGGTGATCGACGTCCAGGAAGGCGACTGGGTCAAGAAGGGCGACAATCTGATCTCGGGCTCGCCCGATCCGCATGACATTCTCGAAGTCATGGGCGTCGAGGCGCTGGCCGAATATCTGGTTGCCGAAATCCAGGAAGTCTACCGGCTCCAGGGCGTGAAGATCAACGACAAGCACATTGAGGTGATCGTTCGCCAGATGCTGCAGAAAGTCGAGATCACCGATGGCGGCGACACCACGCTGCTCGCGGCCGAACAGCTCGACTACGAGGAAATGAACGAGCACAACGCCAAGCTCGCGCCCGGCCAGAAGCCGGCCGTCGGCAAGCCCGTGCTGCTCGGCATCACCAAGGCGAGCCTGCAGACCCGCAGCTTCATCTCGGCGGCCTCGTTCCAGGAAACCACCCGCGTGCTCACGCAGGCGGCGGTTGAAGGCAAGAAGGATTCGCTGATCGGTCTCAAGGAAAACGTCATTGTTGGCCGGCTGATCCCGGCGGGCACTGGCGCGGGCATGAACCGGCTGCGCGTTGCCGCCTCCAGCCGTGATGCTGCGCTCCGCGCGCAGTATCGCAAACTCCAGGAATCGCTGATTGCCCCGGCATCAGCGGCCGAAGAGCATGCCGCGGAGCTGGCCCAAGGGCCCGAAGCGGCGATCGGCGACGATCCGCTGGCGGCTGTCGAGGGCGAGACTCACGGCACTGACGCCGATGCGGGCGATTATCTGATCAAAGAGGACGGGGCCGAATAAACCCCGTTGCTCCAGCACTGAAACATCCAGAAGCCCCGTCGGAGCAATCCGGCGGGGTTTTCTCTTGCTTGCCGCCCGGCGCCCGGCGCGATAGCTTTGCCCGATGATCACGCGCCGAACAGTCCGCATATCGCTTGCCGCCCTTGCACTGGCGGCGTGCCCCGCGCTCGCGCACGACCGCACGCCAGAGCCAACCCGCGTGCTGGACCGCGCCTCCGGCCAGCGCCTGCTCGCCAACAAAGGGCTTACGCTGCAGTGGATCGACTGGAATACGCGCGGCCATGCCCAGATCCAGCGGGAGCGCAGCGTTTGGAAGCTTCGCGGCGCGCAGGCAGAGGCGGGCGGGCCGGGGCGCTTGCTCCTCGATGGCCGGATCGGCGAGATCGGGCGCGACTATTTCACCTTCATCGGTACGATCCGTATTGCTGAAACGCCCGATCGCGGCCGGTTGTGCGAGCAGACCAAGACCTGGCGCTTCGCCATTACCCAGCGCCGAAAATATTACCGGTTGCGCGAGTTTGAATGGTGCGATGGGCTGACCGATTACATCGATCTGCACTTCTGAATGTCAGGTCCGCACCCGGCGCCATTTCGCGCCCCCGGCGCCGTCTTCAATCACGATACCGCGCGCAGCCAGCTCGTCCCTGATCCGGTCGGATGCAGCGAAGTCCTTCGCAGTGCGCGCCGCCTGGCGGGCGTCAACCATGGCCTGGATCGCGTCAGCCTCGGGGTCGGCCGCGACCTCAGGCAGGCCAATGCCAAGAATGCCTGCGAGACCGGCGAGTTGCCTGGCAATCTGCGGCGACTGGCCGCGATTGACCTCGCTGGCGAGCTCAAACAGCACCGCCACCGCTGCCGGTGCGTTGAAATCCTCGTCCATCGCCTCGCGGAAGCGCCGTGCATGGGCCTCGTCCCAATCGAGCGCTCCGCCATCGCCCGGCACAGAGCGCATCGCATTGTGCAGCCGCTCCAGCGCACTGGCAGCGTCGACCAGCCCAGCATCGCTGAAATTGACCGGGCTGCGGTAATGCGTTCTCACGAAATAGAACCGCACGACCTCTGCGCCATGCCGCGTCACCGCGTCTTCGAGCGTGGTGAAATTGCCAAGCGATTTCGACATCTTGTCGCCGGCAATGTCGAGTTGGCCGACATGCATCCACCAGTTCGCCAAGGGCGCATGGTTCGCCGCCTCGCTCTGGGCGATCTCGTTCTCATGGTGGGGAAATCGCAGGTCAGGCCCGCCGCCGTGAATGTCGATGGTCTTGCCCAGCAGCGCGCGCGCCATGGCCGAGCATTCGATATGCCAGCCCGGCCGCCCCGCGCCCCATGGCGAAGGCCACACCGCATCGTCAGGCTCGCCTTCCTTGCCGACTTTCCACAGCACGAAGTCCATCGGATCGCGCTTGTTTCGGTCAATTTCGATCCGTTCGCCCGCGCGCATGTCGTCCAGGCTGCGGTGCGAGAGTTTGCCGTAGCCTTCGAACTTGCGGACGGCATAGTAGAGATCGCCCGAATGATAGGCGACCTGTTCGCTTTCCAGCTCGCCCGCCAGTTTGATCATCTCATCGACATAGGCGGTGGCGCGCGGCTCATGATCGGGCGCGCGCAATTTGAGCGCGGCATAATCGGCATTGGTCTTGTCGATCATCCGCTGGGTGAACTGGCCAAGCGGCTCGCCGAGTTCGCCGGCGCGAGCAATGATCTTGTCGTCGATATCGGTAATGTTGCGGACATAGGTCACGCGATGGCCGCAAGCTTCGAGCCAACGCACCACCACGTCAAACCCCATATCCTTGCGCGCATGACCCAAGTGCGGAACTCCTTGCACCGTCTGCCCGCAGACATACATCGATACATGGCCGGGTATAATCGGCGTGAAGGGGCGGGTCTCGCGAGTCAGGGAGTCATAGATTCTCAGCATCTGCGGCTCTCTAAAGCTCCCGCGGATCGACGCAAGTGCGCACCGGGGCCAATGGCCCGGACATTTCCGCCATCGCCTTTTGCACCCCGCCCAGACCAATCCGCATCCCCAGCCACGAAGCGATATCGATGCTGCCATCGTCGATCGCCCTGAGCGCTGTTTCCATGTCCTGCGGCTCCTCGCCGCCGGCGAACTGCACATTGAGCCGCTTGTTCTGGGCGACAAAAGTGAACAGGTGCTCCTGCTCCATGCAATAGCCGCCCATGACGATCCGGCCGTCGAAGGGGGCGCTCTCGATGATCTGCTGGAGCATGCCGGGCAAGCCGACGCATTCGTAGATCACATTGACACTGCGACCGCCGAAATCGGGCAGCGGCGCATAGGGCGAAACCTCGCGCGGATCGACTGCGATATGCGCGCCCATCCGGATCGCCAAGTCGCGGCGCGCGGCGTGGAAATCGGCGGCGACAATGGGTGCGATTCCCATCAGTTTCAGCCCGGCGATAACGCCGAGCCCGATCGCGCCGCAGCCCAGCACCAGCGCTGCGTCGCTCTTGTCCGGCCGGCCGCGCCGGGCGTGTTCGAGGCCGACCGCCAATGGCTCGATAAGCGCAGCGTGGTCGTCGGGCATGCCATCCGGAATTTCGTAGAGCATGTTCTCGTCGAGCAGCATCAGCTCGCCGAAGCCGCCAGGGCAATCATGGCTGTAGCCGATTACCTGATGGGCACCGTCCGTGCGCATGATCGGCACCGAGGTGACCCGGCGCCC
>JANLSP010000376.1:0-1716 GCA_031362485.1 Novosphingobium sp. | reverse complement strand
GCGCAACAGGCAATGGCCGGGATCACATTCCTCTACGACATACCGAGTTCGCCAATGTCGATTCTTGCGCTGATTGCGATCATGGCGGGCATCACTTTTCTGTCGGTGCGTGGCGGCATTGATCGCGGTATCCGTATTCTGAGCGAATTGAACATGTGGGTCGCCCTGGCGCTGCTGATCTTCGTCATGGTGACAGGATCAGCATTCGCATTGCTGAGCGACATTGGCGCGAACATCTTCAACTATCTCAAACTCCTGCCTGCTCTTTCCAACCCAGTCGGACGCGCGGACAGCGGCTTTTACCGGGATTGGTCAGTCTATTACTGGGCCTGGTGGATCAGCTGGGCGCCCTTCGTGGGCATGTTCATGGCGCGCATTTCGCTGGGACGTACGGTGCGCGAGTTCATTGCCGGCGCCATGATTGCTCCCAGCCTGCTCGGTATCATCTGGCTGACGATCTTCGGCGATGCCAGCATTGCCCAGATCGGGTCCGGCCATGCTTCGCAGCTTTCCACGGCGTCGCTCGACACCCAGCTGTTCGTGCTGCTGGGGATGCTGCCTTGGGCGCAGTTCACCTCGTTTGTCGCCATTGCGTTGATCCTGATATTTTTCGTTACAGGTTGGGATTCCGGAACGCTCGTTATCGATACTATGGCGGCGGGCGGGCGCACCGATACGCCGCTGCGGCAAAAAGTCCTCTGGCTCTTTGCGGTTGGCGGGATCGGCGTGGTGCTGCTGCTGTCGGGCGGGCTCAATTCGCTGCAGGCAGGCGCGATAGCGACCGGGCTGCCCCTGGCGCTTGTGCTGCTTCTGATGTGCTGGGGGACGCTGAAGGGGTTGATGGTGCTTCATCGCACTGCGAGCGGAGCTGGTGATGGGTGATGCTGACTACATCATTGTTGGTGCCGGTTCGGCGGGATGCGTGCTTGCCGACCGGCTGAGCGCGGATGGCAAGGCCCGTGTGCTCCTGATAGAATATGGCGGCAGCGACCGCTCGATCCTTATCCAGATGCCAGCGGCGCTGGCCTATCCGATGCATAGCAAGCGCTGGAACTGGGGCTATGAAAGCGAGCCGGAACCGTACCTCAATGGCCGCCGCCTGAATTGCCCGCGGGGCAAAGGGCTCGGCGGCTCGTCTTCGATCAACGGTCTGGTCTATGTCCGCGGCAATGCGCTTGATTATGAACGCTGGCAGGAGGAGGGCGCGCGCGGCTGGAGCTACGCCGATGTCCTGCCCTATTTTCAACGTGCTGAATCGCGCAGTGAAGGCGGCAATGAATATCGCGGCGGCGACGGGCCGCTTTCGACCACTTATGGCACGCTGCGGAACCCGCTGCATCAAGCCTGGCTCAATGCAGCACAGCAGGCCGGCTACAGCCTGACCGAGGACTATAACGGTTTCCGCCAGGAAGGCTTCGGCCGGATGGACATGACCGTGCGCGATGGCACCCGCTGTTCGGCCGCCAAGGCCTACCTCTATCCGGCGCGCAAACGACCGAACTTGCGGGTCATCCAGCATACCTTGGTCACCCGGGTTCTGTTCGAAGGCAGGCGGGCAGTGGGCGTGGAATATGAGCGCCAGGGCAAGCTGCGCCAACTGCACGCTGATCGCGAAGTAATCCTCTCGGGTGGTCCGATCAACTCGGTGCAATTGCTCAAGCTCTCCGGGATAGGACCAGCGCAGGAGCTGAGTGAACTCGGCATACCCGTGCTGGC
>JANLSP010000030.1:0-8494 GCA_031362485.1 Novosphingobium sp. | reverse complement strand
CGGCTGTTGCCCCTGGCGTCATCGTCAGGCCTTCGGCTGGCGGCATCTCCACTCCGGCTTTCACCATTCGCGGTCAGGTCAGCTTCGGCGTTGTTGCCGGCTCGGACAAGCAGGTGTCGATCTATCTCGACGGGGTCTATCTCTCCAATCCGCGCGGCTCGATCTTCGAACTGCCCGATATCCAGCGGCTCGAAGTGCTGCGCGGACCGCAGGGCACGCTGTTTGGTCGCAACGCCACGGCCGGCGCAGTCAGCATCACCACCCGCGACCCCAGCGGCGATGCGCGCGTCAAGATTGAGGGGACTGTCGGCAATCTCGATGCCTATCGCATCCGCGCCACGGTTGAAACGCCCGAATTCGGGCCGTTCAGCGCCTACTTCAGCTATCTGCGCAACTCGCGGCGCGGCGATATCCGCAACGCCGCCGGCGGCACGGTCTGGGATCGCACCCTGTCGACCGACCGGCGCTTCGCCAAGCGGACGCAAGCTGCTGACTATCTCGGCAATGTCGATTCGCATTCGTTCTTCGCTGCGGTGAAGTTCGAACCGAGTGACAATTTCAAGATCATCTACAAGTTCGATCGCACCGACGACAACGGCTCTCCCGAAGGCAACGGCTTCATCGGCTGGGATCGCAGTCTGGGCGGCGGCCTTGCCGGCGCCGTGCTGACGGCGCTTTACACCAGCCAGCCGACCTTCCTCACGCCCGATGGCAAACGCCCCGATGTTGTTTCCAACGGCTGGGTCATCCCACGTGAGCAGCGCGTTCAGGGCCACAGCATGACTGCAACCTGGCAGGCCAGCGACAGCATCACGGTCAAGAACATCCTTGCCTTCCGCAAATCCTATGTCTTTGCCGCAAGCTCGATCGATGGCGTCAGCAGCCTCATCCTCACCCAGCCGGCGGCCGATGCACTCGGGTTTCTCTTTGCTGCCTCCACCCCGGGCTTTTTCACTTTCCCGGCAGCCACCCAGGCAGCCATCCTGGCGGGCACCCGTGCCGCTGCAACGACCCCTCTGGTGGGGGGCCGGGTCCTGGCAATTGCCTCGCAAGCCAGCTCGGTTGGCGAGCAGTGGAGCAACGAGCTGCAGGTCAACTACTCGTCGGACAAGCTCGACGCGACGCTTGGTGCGATGTGGTTCCAGTCTGACGACCAGGCAGGCGGGCCGGAAGGGCTGCGCAACACCTATTCGTTCGGCTTCTCCCCCGCCTCCATCTTGCCGGCCAACGGACTGCTGCCGCCCGGCAATGAGGGCCGCTATTTCAACAAGGCGACTTCACTGGCTGCCTATGCACAGCTTGAGTACAAGCTTTCGCCGCAGCTCACGGTTGTTGGCGGCGCGCGCATAACCAGTGACAAGAAGACCAGCCAGTTCCGCTGGAATATCAATGGCTCGCCGCGGCCACTCATCGTGCCGCCCGAATACAAGAAGACCAAGCCGAACTTCCTGGTCGGCCTGAACTGGACGCCCAACGACAATACGCTGGTTTACGCAAAATGGTCGAATTCGTTTGTGTCTGGTGGCTCGACTGCCGGCATCACGTTTGAGCCGGAAACGGCAAGCTCGTTCGAAGTCGGTCTCAAGGCCGATTTCCTCGACCGGCGTCTGCGCACCAACCTTGCGATCTACCATGTCGACTACAAGCACTTCCAGGCGCCTGGTTCGACAACCACGGCCGAATCGGCGGCGACGATCCTGCCAACGCTGATCTCGCTTTACGGCGCCACCACTGCGAACGAACTGATTGGCAATCTCAGCACCTATGTTACGGATAACGGCGATGTGCGGGCCAAGGGTTTCGAGCTTGAAGTGACGGCTTTGCCCGCGCGTGGACTGATAATTGGCGGCAATGTCGGTTACACCGATGTCTCGTTTCCCTTCGTCACACCGAATGTGCTGGCTGGCAACGGCGGCGTTCTGCGGCCGACCACCCGGCCCAAATGGACCGGCAATGTCTATGCCAGCTATGAGACCCAGCCGCTGTTCGGCGATGCGACGCTGAATTTCCGCGTCGATGCGATGAATCGCGGCAGGCTGAACCACGATGCCAACAATCGCTTCCTCTATGCGGATCGCTCGAATTCTTCGGTGCAAAGCGTGCCCGGCTTCTGGATGATCAATGGCCGCGCTGCCTTGCGCAACTGGGACCTCGGCGGCGTGAAGACTGAACTGGCTGTCTGGGGCAAGAACATCACCAATCGTCGCGACGTGACTTTCGTCCTGGCAACCCCGCTGGCGACAACTGCAAACTATGTGACTGCACGCACTTTCGGTATCGATCTCTCCCTCGAATTCTGACCGTCAAGAAGTCGGAATGCCAAACTGAAAGGCCCGGGTCTCGCGACCCGGGCCTTTTTCTTTGCTGCGCCGAAAGAGTGGCGCGGCGCCTATTTCCCCTGCCAGTTGGGTTTGCGCTTTTCGGCAAAAGCCATCGCGCCTTCGCGGGCATCTTCTGAGCTGAACACGTTGCCGATATAGCCGGATTGCTTGGGCATCTGCTCGTCTTCGGTCCATAGCCATGAATCGCGGATGATGCCTTTGGACGCAATCACCGCGAGCGGGCCGTTTGCCGCGATTGCGCGGGCGAGCTCACGCGCAGCCTCGATCGCGGGGCCATCGGTGATGCGGTTGATCAGACCGAGATCGTAGGCGCGCTGCGCCGTGATCGGATCGCCGGTCAGCGCCAGTTCCATCGCCAGCGGGCGCGGCAGCAGGCGCGGCAACTGGATCACCCCGCCTCCGGCCGCGACCAGACCGCGTTTGGCTTCGGGAATGCCGAACTTGGCGTTTACATTGGCGACGATCAGATCGCAGGCCAGGGCCAACTCCATGCCGCCGGCATAGGCGAAGCCATCGACCGCCGCGATCACCGGCTTTTTCGGCGTCCAGCTGGTCAGCGCGCCGAAGCCGCGATCGCCCGCGACCGGCATTTCCCCGCGCAGGAAGCCCTTGAGGTCCATGCCCGAACAGAACGTGCCGCCCGCGCCCGTGATAATCGCACAGCGCAAGTCGTTCTCTGCCTCCAGCCGGTCCATGGCAGCGGAAATGCCTTCGGCGGCCGCCTTGCTCATTGCATTCTTCGCTTCGGGCCGGTTGATCGTCACTTCGATCACGCCATCGGCAACCTGGACCAGGACTTCATCGGTCATTCTCATTCTCCCTTGAAACAGCAGATTGCGAAGTGCCCATCCAATCGCAATCTGTCCAGCGCCAAGGTGAGATCGCACAGGCGTGAAGCTTGCCTTGCCTAGCGTTTTTGCCGTGCTAAGAGGCTGGCAAATTCACTCCCGGAGAGCAGACAGGCATCATGGCAAAGATCAAGGTGAAGAACCCCGTCGTCGAAATGGACGGCGATGAAATGACCCGCATTATCTGGCAGTGGATTCGCGAACGGCTGATCCTGCCTTATCTTGATATCGACCTCAAATATTACGATCTCTCCGTCGAAAAGCGCGACGAGACCGATGACCAGATCACGGTCGATTCGGCGCTCGCTACCCAGAAATACGGCGTTGCGGTCAAGTGCGCGACGATCACGCCGGACGAAGCGCGGGTCGAGGAATTCAAGCTCAAGGCCATGTGGAAGAGCCCCAACGGCACAATCCGCAATATCCTGGGCGGCACCATCTTCCGCGAACCGATCGTCATCCAGAACGTGCCCCGGCTGATCCCGGGCTGGACCGATCCGATCGTTGTCGGCCGCCATGCTTTTGGCGACCAGTATCGCGCCACCGACATAGTGATCCCCGGCCCCGGCAAGTTGCGGCTGGTGTTTGAGGGCGATGATGGCACGGTGATCGACCGCGAGGTGTTCCAGTTCCCCGGCGGCGGCGTCGCCATGGCGATGTACAACCTCGACGATTCGATCCGCGATTTCGCCCGCGCCTCGATGAATTATGGTTTGGACCTCGGCTGGCCGGTGTACCTCTCGACCAAGAACACCATCCTCAAGTATTATGACGGGCGCTTCAAGGACCTGTTCGAGGAAGTCTATGAGACCGAGGGCTTCAAGGAAAAATTTGCCGCCGCCGGCATCACTTACGAACACCGCCTGATCGATGACATGGTCGCCTCCGCGCTGAAGTGGAGCGGAAAGTTTGTCTGGGCCTGCAAGAACTATGACGGCGACGTGCAGTCCGATCAGGTTGCCCAAGGGTTTGGCAGCCTTGGCCTGATGACCTCAGTGCTGATGACCCCCGACGGCAAGACCATCGAAGCCGAGGCGGCGCACGGTACGGTCACCCGCCATTACCGCCAGCATCAGCAGGGCAAGGCGACTTCGACCAATCCGATCGCCTCGATTTTCGCCTGGACCCGCGGCCTGATCTATCGCGGCAAGTTCGATGAAACGCCCGAAGTGGTGAAGTTCGCCGAGACGCTCGAGCGGGTGTGCATCGAGACCGTGGAGAGCGGCAAGATGACCAAGGATCTGGCGATCCTGATCGGTCCCGATCAGCCATGGCTGACCACCGAGGGTTTCTTCGAGGCGATTGTCGACAACCTCGAAGCGGCGATGGCCTGATCCTTCGACAGGCTCAGAATCGAAAAGACCGGCGCGGAGCATTGCTGCTTTCGCGCCGGTCCTGTTTCCGAAGAAGTGCCCTCGCTTGCACTTCCCTTTGAGAATCAGATGTCGTCGTCCGCGTCCGGGCCCGTCATCATCTCCTCAGCGACGCGGTCGGTCTGGCTGCGGATCGCAGCTTCCAACCGGTCGCAAACTTCCGGATTTGTCTTGAGATATTCCTTCGCGTTCTCACGGCCCTGGCCGATGCGAATGCTGTCATAGCTGAACCACGAGCCAGATTTCTCGACCAGCCCAGCCTTGACGCCGAGATCAAGGATTTCGCCAGTCTTGGAAATGCCCTGACCATACATGATGTCGAACTCGACCTGCTTGAACGGCGGCGCGACCTTGTTCTTGACGACTTTCACCTTGGTGGTGTTGCCGACAATATCGTCGCGGTCCTTGATCTGGCCGGTGCGGCGGATATCGAGCCGGACCGAAGCATAGAACTTCAGCGCATTGCCGCCGGTGGTGGTTTCAGGAGTGCCGTACATCACGCCGATCTTCATGCGCAGCTGGTTGATGAAAATGACCATGCAATTCGAACGGCTGATCGAGCCAGTCAGCTTACGCAGTGATTGCGACATCAACCGTGCCTGAAGGCCAACGTGGCTGTCGCCCATCTCGCCCTCGATTTCGGCCCGCGGCACCAGCGCGGCAACCGAATCGATCACCAGCACATCGATGGCGTTGGAGCGCACCAGCGTGTCGACGATCTCGAGCGCCTGCTCGCCGGTATCGGGCTGCGAGACAATCAGTTCATCGATATCTACACCGAGCTTCTTGGCATAGCCCGGATCAAGTGCATGTTCGGCATCGACAAAGGCCGCGGTGCCGCCGAGCTTCTGCGCTTCGGCAATGACATGCAGCGCCAGCGTGGTCTTGCCAGAGCTTTCCGGGCCGTAAATCTCGATCACCCGCCCCTTGGGCAGCCCGCCAACACCGAGCGCGATATCGAGCCCCAGCGATCCGGTTGAAATCGTCTCGATCTGCATCGCCTCCTTCGAGCCGAGCTTCATCGCGCTGCCCTTGCCAAAGGCCCGGTCGATCTGGGCCAGCGCTGCTTCGAGCGCCTTTTGACGGTCCATGCTTTCCTTGCCTTCCTGAATCAATTTGAGCTGCGCAGCCATAGCTATTCCCCTTGCCTAGTGATCCGACCCGGAAGGTCAATGGATGTTTCGTATCGCGTTTGTTCTCAGAGAACAAGGGGGGAACGAAAATTTTTTTCGCGTTCCGATCGGATCGGAGCAGGCTGATCGGTTATTGCCCGGAGCAGCCCGGCGCTCCGCCCGCCTATTGACACCACCTGACTGCGGCCAGACCATGCCCCACGGGGTGAGACTGCCCCGCTCGATTACGAGGGGAAAGCTGATGGCGATAAAATCAGTCTCGCACATAGCGCTCGGCGTGACAGACATTGAGCGCGCGCTCAGTTTCTACCGCGACGTTCTGGGCATGGCTGTCGATGCCGATTACGTTCAGGATCTGCCGCCCGGCGGCATGGATCACGAACTCAACAAGGGTCGCGACATCCGCAGGCGGCAGGTCTGGCTGCGCTGGGGCGAGGCCGGGCCCCATGCCGGCGCGCTGACGATCGACCAGTTGTTCCGGCCCGAACCTGCAGACAGGCGCGGCGACATTTATGATCTGGGTGTCCATCATTTCGCCTTCTGGGTGGACGACATCGACGCGGTGATGGAGCGCGCCTCGGCCGGCGGATTTAGGGTGATCATGCCGCACGAAGCGCAGACGCATTATTACGGCGAGAAGGAAGCCGGAACGATCCGCAGCGTGTTCCTCTACGACGCCGACGGGAACGTGGTGCAGTGCGACCAGCGGGGGTGAGCCCACGGATCCACCGGGAGATTAATTCGTCTGCCCCTCGCTTTTTGGGTCCGACTGCGGCTAAGGGCGCTCCTTCCGATTCGCCGCAAGGCCATGCAGGAGTGTTTGAATGAAGCTGTTTCGCTGGGCTGCGGCCGGTGCCTCGGTCTATGTCATCTACAAGTATTCGATCGGCAAGAAGGCCAAGGGCGAAAAGGTGTTCGATAACCCCGGGGCCAAGCCAGATGCTGAACCGGCAACGACCCAACCGGTGGTGAAGCGCGCCAAGCCGAGGCAGCCTCGCCGCAAGGCTTGAGGTTCAGCCGGCTGCCGCCAGCACTTCCCCCACTTTGTCGGATATCTGCTGCACCGTGAACGGCTTGGGCAGAAAAGCGACATCGCCGATATTGATCTGTTCGCGCAATTGCTCTTCGGCATAGCCCGACATGAACAGCACGCGCATGGTCGGCGCGATCCTGCGGATTTCGCGCACCATGGCCGGGCCGTCCATTCCCGGCATGACGACATCTGACACCACCATGTCGAACTGGCCGCCTTGCGTTACCAGCTCCAGCCCTTCCTCGCCGTCGCGCGCGGGCGTCACCTGGTAGCCGGCGCGCAACAGCGCACGTTCGGCAACCATGCGCACCGGGTCCTCATCCTCGACCAGCAGCACGCGTCCACCGCCAGCCCACTGCGCTTTGGCTGGCGCGGCAGGCCGGGCAATTGCAGCGGATTCCCCATGCGATTGGTGGACGGGCAGATATACGGTGAACTTGGTGCCCCCGCCTTTGCCATTCTGGCCCAGTTCGCTGTCGGCAAAAATGAACCCGCCCGATTGCTTGACGATGCCATAGACGGTGGAGAGGCCAAGCCCGGTGCCCCCCAGACTCCCATTTCGGCCCTGCTCCTTGGTGGTGAAGAACGGCTCCCAGATCTTGCCGAGAATGTCGGGTGCGATGCCGCCGCCCGTATCGGTGACCTCAAGTGCAGTATAGTCACCCTGCGGCATGACTTCGCTGCGCAGAACGCGCACGTCCGCCGGCCCGATGCGGCGCGTCGCGATGGTCAGCTGGCCAGAGCCATCGCCGCTCGCCTGCATCGCATCGCGCGCATTGACCGCGAGATTGACGATAACCTGCTCGAGCTGGGTGGGATCGGCGCGGACTGCGCCAAGGTCGCGATCATGGCGCACAGTAAGCTGGATCTTCTCGCCGATCAGCCGCTTGAGCATGTGCGACACTTCGCTGACCACGTCGGGCAGTTGCAGAACTTGCGGGCGCAGGGTCTGCTGGCGCGAGAAGGCAAGCAACTGGCGCGTGAGCGAGGCGGCGCGGTTGGAATTGGCGCGGATCTGCTGGATGTCGTCATAGTCCGAATCGCCCGGCATATGGCGCATCAGCATGAGATCGCAGGTGCCCAGGATGGCAGTCAGCACATTGTTGAAATCGTGGGCAACGCCGCCGGCCAGTTGGCCGACTGCCTGCATCTTGGTTGCCTGAGCAACCTGGCGCTTGAGGCGGGTCTCCTCCGAACTGTCAGTAAGGCCGAGCAGCACCGCCGCTTCGCCAAGCCCGCGCACGCCCGCAAGGCTGAGCGACACCGGCTCATCGGGCTGATCGCGCAGGCGGATGGCAATATCGCCGGTGCCTACCGGGCCAAGGCAATAGCGACGGATTGCATCGCTGAGCGGGCCCTTGTCTTCCTGCACGACAAGGTCAGTCGGATAAGTCGGTGGCGCTTCGCCTTCGCGCAAGGCGGCGCGCATGAATGCCGCATTGGCAAACAGCAGCCGCCCGTCGCGGTCGGCCATGGCGAGGCCAAGCGGGAGCTGGGCCAGCAGCGATTCCAGATGCGGCGCGGCAGCGGAACCATCGCTGCTGCCACCGCCCAGCCCGGCGCCGGCATCGGTCACCAGAATCAGCGAGGCTGTTGCCTGCGGATCGGGTTCGCTCGGCACATCGGGGTCGGTCAGCGGCAGGTAATATAGCGTCAGCCCCCCGCCCTCGCGTCCTTCGCGTGCCCAGGTGAAGCGGTCGCCCTCGCCCTGGCGCAAGTAGGAGGCGAAGTCCCGGCCCGCCACCACCGCCAGCGGATCGCCGGT
>JANLSP010000351.1:0-2168 GCA_031362485.1 Novosphingobium sp. | reverse complement strand
CAGCAGTTCTGGACCAACGACGCAGTGCTGCTGTCCTATTTTTTCGGGGCGGACTGCATGGGCACCTTTGTCAACATCGCCATGATTCCGATAGCCATGCGCATGTGTTCGCCCGCAGTCGCGGCGACGCAGTTCACGGTTTACATGGCGGTCGCCAACTTTGGCCGTCCGCTGGGTGCATCGCTGGCGGCGGCGACTGCGGGGATAGGCAATCCGGCGCTGATGTACGGCACACTTGCGGCTGTCTGGGCGGCGGGGGTCGCCGTGCTGCTGGTGGTGCGTTTCCCGGGCGAGAATCGCGCTTTCCACGATGCCGCCGAGGCACTGCCGCAGGGCGAGGGCCTTGCCCCCTTGCGCGATTGATCCCGGTTCTGCGTGAGCACCAGCCGACTTCCGCCTGAGATCAACCAGTGGTTTGCTTCGCGCGGCTGGCAGGTGCGGCGGCATCAGGCAGAGATGCTGGCCGCCGACGATGCTGGCCGGCACGCGCTGCTGGTCGCCGATACCGGGGCAGGCAAGACGCTGGCCGGCTTCCTGCCGACGCTTGCGGCATTTGCGCCTTCGCGCGGGCTCAGCCCGCCGGACGGGCTGCACACACTCTACGTCTCGCCCTTGAAGGCGCTCGCGCATGACGTGCAGCGCAACCTCATGGCCCCGATCGACGAGATTGGCCTGCCCATCCGCGTCGAGACGCGCAGCGGCGATACGCCATCGGATCGCAAAGCCCGCCAGCGCGCCCGCCCGCCGCATGTGCTGCTGACCACGCCTGAATCGCTTTCGCTGCTGCTAACCTATCCCGAGGCCCGCGAGATGCTGTCGACGCTGCAGCGGGTGGTGATCGATGAAGTGCATGCCTTTGCCAGCGACAAGCGCGGCGACCTGCTGGCACTGGCGCTCGCCCGGCTTCAGCATTTTGCCCCCGGCCTGCGCCGGGTTGCCCTGTCGGCAACGCTGGCCGAGCCTGAAGCCTACCGCGCCTGGCTGGCAACGGGCGGGTCGGCAGAGACGGTTAGCCTGGTGGAAGGCGAAGCAGGCGCGCCGCCGCAAGTCGAAATCCTGCTGCCGGATGAAAACCGGGTGCCCTGGAGCGGACACGCCGCCGCATGGGCAATCCCGCAGTTGATGCAGGCGATCCGCGAGAACCGGACCACGCTGATTTTCGCCAATACGCGTTTTCTCGCCGAATATCTGTTCGAGCTGCTCTGGGATGCCAATGAGGACACGCTACCGATCGGTATTCATCACGGCTCGTTGTCGAAAGAAGCCCGACGCAAGGTCGAGGGCGCAATGGCCCGGGGCGAGCTGCGCGCGCTGGTGTGCACCTCCAGCCTTGATCTCGGGGTCGATTGGGGCGACGTCGATCTCGTCGTGCAGATGGGCGCGCCCAAGGGCAGTTCCCGCCTGCTCCAGAGGGTGGGCCGGGCCAATCACCGACTGGACCAGCCGAGCCGCGCGCTGTTAGTGCCGGGCAACCGCTTCGAATTTCTCGAGGCGATGGCGGCGATGGATGCGGTCAACGAAGGCCAGCGCGATGGCCAGGCATTTCGTCCCGGCGGACTCGATGTGCTCGCCCAGCATGTCATGGGGCTGGCCTGCGCGGGCCCGTTCGATGAGACGGCGCTGCTGGCCGAGGTTCGCAGCGCTCTGCCCTATGCCTGGCTGGAGCAAGCGGAGTGGACCCGCGTGCTCGATTTCATCGCGACCGGGGGCTATTCGCTGCGCGCCTATGATCGCTTCCGCAGGATCGTGCGCGACCGCGACGGCACCTGGCGGCTTGCCCATCCCGACCGCGCCAATCAGCACCGACTGAATGCCGGTATCATCGTCGATGCCGAGATGCTCGAAGTGCGCTTTGGGAATGGCCGGGCGCTGGGATGGGTGGAAGAAAATTTCGGCGCGGGGCTCTCACCGGGAGACACCTTCCGCTTTGCCGGGCTGGACCTTGAGCTTGAGTCGATGCGCGATTCGGCGCTGATCGTCCGCGCCGCGAAACGATCGGCGACGATCCCGAGCTATATGGGTGCGCGCATGCCGTTGACCACGCATCTGGCCGCGCGGGTTCAGGCAATGCTCGCTGACCGGGCCGGCTGGGGCCGGTTTCCCGATGAGGTGCGCGAATGGCTGGAAATGCAGGCCTGGCGCTCGCATTTGCCCGGCCCGGGACGCCT
>JANLSP010000325.1:0-6955 GCA_031362485.1 Novosphingobium sp. | reverse complement strand
ATCACCTGCGAATACTATGCCGCGCGCGGGGCGACTCTGGTGACAGTGATCGCCGCCGATCATCCCGGACTGTTTTACCGGATCGCCGGCGGGATCCATCTGGCCGGCGGCAACATCATCGATGCCCGCATCCACACTGCGCGTAACGGCATGGCAGTCGACAATTTCCTGGTGCAGGATCCCTTGGGCCGGCCGCTGATGGAAGCCAGCCAACTCGCCCGGCTGCGCACGGCAATCGAGGATGCGCTCGCCAACCGGGTGCAGCTTGTTCCCCAGCTTGCCGCCCGGCCACTCGCCCGTCCCCGCGCCGCAGCCTTCGACGTGCGGCCGCGCGTCGAATTCGACAACAAGGCCTCGAACCGCTTCACCGTGATCGAAGTCAGCTCCCGCGACCGGCCCGCCTTGCTCAACCGGCTGGCGCGCGCGCTTTTCGAAGCGCAGACCATTGTCCATTCCGCGCACATCGCGACTTACGGCGAGCGAGCGGTCGATGCCTTCTATGTGACGGACCTGCTTGGCGACAAGATCGAATCCACTTCCCGGCTTGACGCAATCGAGCAAGGCTTGCTGAGTGCTGCGGGCGAAATGACACCGGAGATGGCGGCCTGACGCAACAGGGGGAGAAGGCGCGATGGGTTCAGGAATCTATCACCGGCTCGGCGGGCTGATCTGCCTGGCCATTGCTGGCGGGGCTGGCTGGTGGGGGTTCTGGCGCCCCTTGCACGAAGCCGCTCTGCATGACCCCGAAGTGCGCTTCAGCCCCAAGATCTTTGTGCTGGTGCCATTCGCAGCCGTCTTCGGGCTGTTCTTCCTGCTGTTTGGTGACAGCGTGCCCTATCGCAATGTAGAAAAACAGAATTTCACGGCCGCTGGCTGGCTGCTGATGCTGCTGGCTGCGGCGGCGAGCGGGCTGGGCTATTGGTGGTTCGAAGGCCAGCTTGCCGCGCTGGGCTATCCCCACTGAGCCGAGCCTTCGCCTATTTCAGGTTCGCCCGGAAAAAATCGACAATCGCCTGATGGGCGTCGCGCGCCTCGGGCAGGTTCGCCTGATAAATATAGCAATGCCCCATGCCCTCGGCGACGATCAGCGTGGAGGGCACGCGGGCCTTGATCAGCGCCGAATTGGTGACAATCGCCGGACTCATATCCACCGCGCGGGTGCCGGTGATCAGCAGCGTCGGCGGGAATTTGGCGATCACGACGGGATGCAGCGCGGGCGAGATGATCGGGTCATCGGTGCTGGTCCCGGTGAAGTAACCGCGCGACATGTCGATCGGCGCACCCTGGGCGGGCGGCGGAAAGGAACCGTCGATCCAGGCCGCGAAATGGGCCGAATCTCCGGCCATGAACCGCACTGCGCCGGCACCGAAAATGCCGATCGCGCCAGCTTGCGGCAGACCGTTGGCCGGCAGCCAGGCGGCCAGTTGCGCCGTCAGCGCGCCGCCAGCCGAACAGCCATAGATGCCGGTGCTCTTTGGCCGATAGCGCTTGATCAGCTCGCGATAGACCGCCGCGCCATCTTCGGCGCCCGCCGGATGCCGCGCCTCCGGGGCCATGCGGTAGTTGACGCTGATCACCTTGTAGCCGCCGAGCGCAGCAATGGGTGCGGCTTCGAGGAAGGAACAGGCCGGCCAGCAGGTCTGGAACGCACCGCCATGCACGTTTATCAGCACCCGCCGGCGGTCATAAGCCTTGTTCTTTGGGGTGAAAATCTTGACCGGCACCCCGGCAATTGTGGTGTCCTCTATATCGACCGGATAGGCAGCGAGCATGGCCGCCACTGAAGGCGCCATCATCCGTTCCAGCCCGGCGCGCGCCGTGGCGACATCGGGCTCCATCACTTGCTCCGCGCCTCGCTGAAAACGGGCGCGCATGGCTTGCGCCGCCTGCGCTTCCTTGCTGGAAAACGGCGACGGCGGCAGTTTGAAGGCGGGGACATTAACCGTGCCGTCAGCCTCGAAAGTCGGGCGCGGAGGAGCTTGGGTGGCGCTTTGCTGGGCCACTGCAGCCGGTGCAAATGCGGCCAATGCCAATGCGGCAAGCACTGCCAGCAGATGGCGCATGATCATCTCTCCCCGTAACAAAGTCTTGCGAGTCTGCACCGATCAATCCAGCCACGCCAGCAAATCCTTGGCGAACAGTGTCAGCGTATCGTCCCGCGCACCCATGACAACCACGCGGTCGCCAGAGCGGGCAATGTCGGCGATGCGGGCGGCGCAGTCTTCCCGCGCGGGGACATGTTCTGCCTTGCCTCCGGCCGCCTCGATCAGCCGCACAATCCGCTCCGAGCCTACGCTGCGGTCGACCGTGCCGCCGAAATAGACCGGATCGCAGAGGATCGTGATATCATCCGGGCCAAGCCGCCGGGCTAACACTTCGGCGAGGTCGGCGCCAATCTGGCGCAAGGGGCCATAGCCATGCGGCTGGAAGAAGGCGATGACGCGGCCCGGATGGGCCTTGAGGGTTTTGAGCGTCGCGGCGCACTTTTCAGGGTTGTGACCAAAGTCATCGATCACTGTAACGCCCGCGGGCGAGGTGCCGATGATGTCGAAGCGGCGGGCCAGGCCGGCGAACGAAGCTAGCGCGGCTACGGCTATTGCCACCGGAACCCCGGCAGCATTGCTACCCGCGATGGCGGCAAGCGCATTGGCAAGATTGTGGCGACCCGGCACCTTGAGTGCGAGGCGATGGACGCTTCTGTCGCGCCGGTCGATCACTGTGGCCGAAAGGCTGGTGGGCATGTCGACAATGCTGCCCGGCTCCACGCCGATCATGGCCTTGCTGCTGTCTATGCCGAAGGTCACCACCGCCTTCGCGCAGCTTGCCAGCGCGGCCGTCTCTGCATCGTCGAGATTGATCGCGGCAACCTCGGCCCGGCCGAGGAAATCACCAAACAGCGCGCGCAGTTCCTCCATGCTCTTGTGATCGAGGCTGACATTGAGCAGCACCGCGACCTTGGGCCGGTAAAGCGCAATCGAGCCGTCGCTCTCATCGACTTCGGACACGAAAACGCCGCCCTCACCCACCCGCGCCGAAGCGAACGGTGCGTCAGGCGAGACAAGGTTTTTCATCACCGCACCGTTCATGATCGTCGGATCGCGGCCCGTCTCGGTCATGATCCAGCCTGCCATGCCAGTGACGGTCGACTTGCCGCTGGTGCCGCCGATGGCGATCCCGCAATGCGCGGCGTTGAACAAGGTCGCCAGCAATTCCGCCCGGCTCATGCGCGGACAGCCGAGCTCCTTCGCGCGCACCATTTCGGGCACGGTATCCTCAACCGCCGCCGAGGCGACAAGCACCTGGCGCTCCGAGACAATGCCGCTGCCGTCCTGCGGAAACAGCATGAAGCCCAGCGATTCTAGCCAGCCGAACTTTTCCGGAGTGCGCCCCTGATCGCGGCTGCGGTCTGATCCGGCAACCTCGGCCCCCTGCCCGCGCAAGATCAGCGCCAGCGGCAACATGCCCGAGCCGCCGATGCCGCAAAAGAACCAGGGGTGAGCCATCAGATCGGCTGGGGACGAAGTCATGATCGGCACCGGTATCGGCTTTCGCGCGAATGACAAGCCGGTTACACCGGGCAAATGCCGCGTATTGCCATCTGTGCACCTTCCGCCCCGTTCAGCCGCGTAGACGCCGAACGCGTCACCGAACTGGCCGAGGCGGAAGTCCCCGATGTCGCGCTCCATATCCATCCCCAATGCTTCCAGAGCGACGGCCATTTCGCCGGGCCGGACGCCATGCGGCTTGCCGCGCTGCTCGAATGCGCAAATGACTCCGCCTTCGATGGCGTGTGGTTCGCGCGCGGCGGTTATGGCTCAAACCGGATTGCCGAAGCAGCAGTGCGCGGCATGGGCCCGGCCGCACAGGGGAAGCAATTCCTTGGCTATTCCGACGGCGGCTTTTTGCTCGCCGGGCTCTACCGGGCCGGGATTGGCCAACCGGTGCATGGCCCGATGCCCGCCGACATCCGCCGCGAAAGGGGAGAGGAGGCCGTGCGGCGGGCGCTGCGCTATTTCACCGGCGATCGCAGCTGTCTTGAGCCTTCGCTGGATCAGCGCCCCACGGTCGCCTTCAACCTGATGACACTCGCCATGCTCTGCGGAACGCCGCTGCTGCCGGGCCTCGCGGGGCATGTCGTGATGGTAGAGGAAGTCAGCGAGCATCTTTATGCCATCGACCGTTTGCTGTTTCATGCCACGGCGCATCTTGGCGGCATCGCTGGCCTCAGGCTCGGCCGGGTGAGCGATGTTCCGGAAAATGACCGGCCATTTGGCGCAGGGCCAGAGGAAATCGTTCGTTACTGGTGTCATCGGCACGACATTCCATACCTTGGCGATGCCGACATCGGCCATGACGCTGCCAACAGGATTGTCCCGTTTGGGCTTGCGGGTCGCGGCTGAGCGCCATAGGGCGCCGCGCCACGCTTAACAGGAGGGGTGTTTGATGCGCGCATTTGTATTTCCGGGGCAAGGCAGCCAGAAAGTCGGCATGGGCGTCGATCTCGCGCAGGCCAGCGCGGCGGCACGCGAGGTGTTCCAGGAAGTCGACGATGCGCTGGGGCAGAAGCTTTCCGCCATCATGCGAGACGGGCCGGACGATGCGCTGACGCTGACCGAGAACGCCCAGCCGGCAATCATGGCGAATGCCATCGCGGTGTTGCGCGTGCTGGAGAAGGAAGGCGGCGTCACGCTGGCCGATAAGGCCGACTTTGTGGCGGGCCACAGCCTCGGAGAATATACCGCGCTCTGCGCTGCGGGCGCATTCTCGCTGGCCGACACCGCGCGACTGTTGAAACTGCGCGGGAAAGCAATGCAGGCCGCGGTGCCGGTGGGAGTCGGCGCAATGTGCGCGTTGCTGGGCGCGGATATCGATAAGGCCACGCGGCTTTCCGAAGCGGCTGCGCAGGGAGAAGTCTGCACAGTCGCAAACGACAACGACCCCGGACAGGTCGTGCTTTCCGGCCACAAGGGCGCGATCGAGCGCGCGATTGCCATGGTCAAGGACTTCGAGATCAAGCGCGGCATGGCGCTGCCCGTCTCCGCCCCTTTCCATTGCCCGCTGATGCAGCCCGCCGCCGATGCCATGGCCGATGCATTGGACAAAAGCCCGCCAACCGCACTGCGTGTAGCCCTGTTTGCCAATGTCACCGCAGCCGTGGTCACAGACCCGGCCGAAGTGCGCCGACTGCTGGTCGAACAGGTTACCGGCCGGGTCCGCTGGCGCGAAAGCGCGATTGCATTGGGCGAGGCCGGAGTCGAACATTTCGTCGAGCTCGGCGGCAAAGTGCTCGGCCCGATGATTTCGCGAAGTGTTGCCGATGTGAGCGTTGCCAGCGTGGTGACGATGGCCGATATCGAGGCGCTTTTGAGCAGTATTTGATACTTTCGCGCAGAGACGCAGAGAACGCAGAGGGGATTTGCTTGAGGCCGATCAACGATGTCAGCAAGGAGGTAATTGGCGAAGCCATTCGGATCCACCGAGAGCTGGGGCCAGGATTGCTGGAATCGGTTTATGAAACAGTTTTGGAAGCCGCGCTGCTACGCAAGGGTTTACAAGTTGCCCGGCAAGTGCCGATTGATATCGAGTATGACGGAATGCGCTTTGGCCAAGCGTTCAGAATTGATTTGCTGGTCGAAGAGCGCTTGATCCTTGAAATCAAATCAGTCGAACGGCTTGGCAAGGCTCATGCCAAACAATTGTTGACCTACTTGAGACTGACCAAGCAGCCGGTTGGGTTGCTGCTCAATTTTTCCGAGGCGACAATGATGGACGGCGTCGTCCGGCTGGTTAATGACTATCGGCCAGAAACTTGATTCTCTGCGCTCTCTGCGTCTCTGCGCGAAAAATTCTGGAGTCCTGACATGTTCGACCTCACTGGAATGACCGCCCTCGTCACCGGAGCCGCCGGCGGCATTGGTTCGGCGATCAGCCACGCGCTGGCCCGGCAGGGCGCGCGGTTGGCGCTTTCGGGCACCAACCCGGCCAAGCTGCGTTCGTTCCGCGAGGAGCTGAACGACACATACGGGCACGATCATGTTGAAATTACATGTGATCTCTCCAAGACCGAGCAAGTCGAGCATCTCATCCCGGCAACGGTGGATACGCTCGGCAAGATCGATATTCTGGTCAACAATGCCGGCATTACGCGCGATAATCTGGCCATGCGGATGAAGGATGAGGAATGGGATGCGGTGATCCGGGTCAACCTTGAAGCCGCATTCCGCCTGATGCGCGCCGCCGCCAAACCGATGATGAAAGCACGCCACGGGCGGATCATCACCATCACCAGCGTCGTCGGTGCGACCGGCAATCCTGGCCAGATCAACTATGCCGCCGCCAAGGGCGGGCTGACGGCCATGTCGAAGAGCCTCGGCCAGGAACTGGCCACCAGGGGCATCACGGTCAATTGCGTCGCCCCCGGCTTCATCCGCACGGCGATGACCGAAGTGCTGCCCGATGCCCAGAAGGAAGCACTCAACGCGCGCATCCCGATGGGGCGCATGGGCGAAGGGTCGGATATCGGCGCGGCGGTAGCCTATCTCGCCAGCCGCGAGGCCGGTTATATCACCGGCCAGACGCTGCATGTGAACGGCGGCATGGCGATGATTTCCTAGGGCCGGACCTCAACTCCCACATTTTTCCCCAGAATCCCGCCCCGACCCCCACTTCCCGCTTGCCGCCGCCCTGCCCGGCGTTAAGGAAGACAGTCCGAATTCCGGGCCCGGGGCGAGTCCGGGCGGCGAAGGGGACACCACGCGACCATGAAGGCCACTATCGAACGCGCGACTCTGCTGAAGTGCCTCAGTCACGTCCAGTCTGTCGTCGAGCGGCGCAACACCATTCCGATCCTGTCAAACGTGCTGCTCGAAGCTTCGGGCGACGGCACGCTCAAGATCATGGCGACCGATCTCGATCTGCAAGTGGTCGAGAGCATGGGCGCGGTCTCGGTCGATAG
>JANLSP010000284.1:0-6541 GCA_031362485.1 Novosphingobium sp. | reverse complement strand
GTCTTTTCCAGCTACACCATGCTCGACAGTGCGATCGACCCGAAGGCGATTGCCAAGCTGGCCAAGGAACGCGGATTTCCGGCGATTGCGATCTGCGACCGCAACGGGCTCTATGGCGCCGTCGCCTTCGCCGCCGCGGCAAGCGAAAGCGGTATCCAGCCGATCATCGGTACTCTGCTGGGCGTGGCGCGCTCGGAAGCAGGCCCAATCGATGCGCTGGCGCTTTATGCGAAGGACGAGGCGGGCTGGCTCAACTTGTGCCATCTGGTCAGCAAGGCGCATCTCGACCGGCCGCTGGAACTTGAACCTCATGTGCGCCTCAGCGATCTCGCAGGACACAGCGGAGGCCTGATCGCTCTGACCGGTGCGGGCGAAGGCGCGCTGGTGCGGCTGCTTGCCGAAGGGCGCGCGGAGGCGGCAAACGACTATTGCCGGGAACTGGAAGCGCTTTTCGAAAGCCGACTCTATATTGAGTTGGCCCGCGCGGGCAATCCGCTGGAGGAAGCCGCCGAAGCGGCGTTGATTGATCTGGCCTATGCGCACGATCTGCCGCTGGTTGCCAGCAATCCCGCTCATTTTGCCGAGCCGAATGGCCATGCGGCGCACGATGCCATGCTTTGCATCGCCCATTCAACGCATATCGACGCCGCCGACCGCCCCCGCTCGTCGCCGCAGGCCTGGGTCAAGTCCGCCCAGATCATGACCGAAATTTTTGCAGACTTGCCAGAGGCCTTGGCCAATACTCTGGTGGTGGCAAAGCGATGCGCCTTTGCCCCGCCCAAGCGCGATCCGATCCTGCCCAGCCTTGCAGGCGACAAGCTCGGTGAAGCGCGCATGCTGGCCGAGGACGCGCGGGCAGGGCTGGCCAAACGGCTTGAAGCAATCGGCGAGCTGAGCGGCGAGGAGCGCAAGGTTTATGACGACCGCCTCGAATTCGAGATAAACGTCATCAACCAGATGGGCTTTGGCGGCTATTTCCTGATCGTCGCCGATTTTATCAAATGGGCGAAGGATCGGGGCATCCCGGTGGGGCCGGGGCGCGGCTCGGGCGCGGGCAGTGTTGTCGCTTGGGCGCTGACCATTACTGATCTCGACCCGCTCAAACTCGGGCTGCTGTTCGAACGCTTCCTCAATCCCGAACGCGTCTCGATGCCGGACTTCGATATCGACTTCTGCGAAACCCGGCGCGGCGAGGTGATCCGCTATGTTCAGGCAAAATATGGCAACGATCACGTCGCGCAGATCATCACCTTCGGCAAGCTGAAGGCCCGCGCGGTGCTGCGCGATTGTGGGCGCATCCTGCAGATGAGCTATGGGCAGGTCGACCGGCTTTGCAAACTGGTGCCCAACCACCCGACCGATCCGTGGTCGCTGCCGCGCGCGCTCAACGGCATTGCCGAATTCCGCCGCGAATATGACAATGATCCCGAGGTCAAGCGGCTGGTTGATCTGGCGATGCAGCTGGAGGGCAGCCCGCGCAATTCATCGACCCATGCTGCAGGCGTGGTGATCGGCGACCGGCCGCTCGCCGAGCTGGTGCCGCTCTACCGAGATCCGCGCTCGGACATGCCGGTGACCCAGTTCGACATGAAATATGTCGAGGCGGCGGGGCTGGTGAAGTTCGATTTTCTTGGCCTGAAGACGCTGTCGGTGCTGCGCAAGGCACTCGATCTGCTGGCGCGGCAGGATATTGTCATCGATCTCGATACTCTCCCCTGGGATGATCCCAAGGTTTACGAGCTGCTCCAGCGCGGCGAGACCGTCGGCGTGTTTCAGCTGGAATCGGAAGGCATGCGGCGCACGCTGTCGGCGGTAAAACCCAGCAATTTCGGAGATATCATCGCGCTCGTATCGCTCTACCGCCCCGGCCCGATGGATAATATCCCGCTGTTCGGCCGCCGCAAGAACGGGCTCGAAGCCATCGAATATCCGCATGCCAGGCTCGAAGGCATCCTTTCCGAAACCTACGGCGTGTTTGTCTATCAGGAACAAGTGATGCAGGCGGCGCAAGTGCTCGCCGGCTATTCGCTGGGCGATGCCGACCTGTTGCGCCGTGCCATGGGCAAAAAGGTGCAAGCCGAAATGGACGCCCAGCGCCAGCGTTTCGTCGATGGTTGCAAGAAGTTGTGGGACATCGAGAAGGCAAAGGCCAACGAGCTGTTCGACCTGATCGACAAGTTCGCCGGCTATGGCTTCAACAAGAGCCACGCCGCCGCCTACGCGCTGCTTGCCTATCAGACCGCCTGGCTGAAAACCCATTATCCGCACGAATTCTATGCCGCCTCGATGTGTTTCGACATGCACCAGTCCGACAAGCTGGCGACTTTCGTCGACGACATGCGCCGCGCTGGCTTTGCCCTTGGCGGGCCATGCGTGAATGCTTCCGAGGCTGAGTTCTGCGTCGAGCGAACCGAGGAAGGCCTCGCGGTGCGCTATGCCTTGGCGGGCATTCGCAATGTCGGTGAAAAGGCCATGGAGGCGCTGGTGGCCGAGCGCGAGGCGAATGGTCCATTCACCAGTCTGGAGGACCTGTTCCGCCGTGCGCCGCCCGGATCGATGAACCGCCGCCAGATCGAAGGGCTGGCCGCTGCTGGCGCTTTCGATTGCCTTGAGCCGAGCCGGGCGAAAGTCATGGCCAATGCCGACATGCTGCTGGCGGTTGCCGATGAGGCGACGCGCAGCCGCAACAGCGGCCAGGCGGCGCTGTTCGGCGGCCCGGGAGCGTTTGGGGATCATGCCGAGCCGAGCATGCGCCTTGCCGAAGTGCCCGAATGGACCCGGCCTGAGCAGATGGCCAAGGAGCGCGAGAACTTCGGCTTCTATTTCGCCGCCCACCCGGTCGAGCAGTTTCGCATGGTGGCGAGTGCCAACGGAGCGCGCTCCTATGCCGCGCTGGTGGCGCAAGGCGTGCAGGGCGGGCGGGCACAAGCGGTCATGGCGGCGATGATTGAAGGCGTGAACCGCGGCAAGACGCGCAAGGGCAAGGATTTCGTCCGCGCGGACTTCTCGGACAGTTCGGGGCAATTCTCAGCTGCCTGCTTTGAGGAGTCGCTGGTCGAGCCGATGCTTCGCTGGGCCGATGCGGGGACTTGTGTGCTCCTGACGGTCGAGCTTGATGCACCGAGCCCTGACGAGCCGCCGCGTGTTACGGTGCGTGGGGCGCGGCCGTTGGCCGAAGTCACCGGCAATGCGCGCATGCGGCTGACCATGGATGTGGAGCGTTTGGATGCAGTCAACGAACTGGCATTGCTGCTGGAACTGGGCGCGGCCGGACAGGGCGAGGTGATCGCCACACTGCACACCTCATGCGGCAAGGAGCAGCCTGTGCGACTGGGACGCGATTTCCGGCTCGATGGCGAGCTGCCTGAGCGGATCGGGGCAATCGAAGGCGTGTCCAACGTCTCGCTCGCGCCGGTCCGGGGTGCAGGTCACTTGCGCCTCGTCGCCTGATTTGCGAATTGTCGCGCGGTTAGCCATTGGCGGCGATCAACCAGAGGAATGACTATGCTCGGGGCCATGCAGGACTGGGATTTGCGGGTGACCATGCTGCTCGATCATGCAGCGCAGCAGCACGGCAGCCGCGAGATCATCACCCGCTATGGCGATGGCAGCGAAGAGCGCACGGACTGGGCAGGCATCCGCCGCGATGCGTTGAAAATGACGCAGGCCCTGCGGCGGCTGGGCATTTGCACGGGAGACCGCATTGCCACACTGGCACTGAACCATGCCCGGCATCTCGTCACGTGGTATGGCGCGGCGGGCGTCGGCGGAGTGCTGCACACGATCAATCCCCGCCTGTTCGATGATCAGCTCGAATATATCGTCACTCACGCTGAGGACCGGGTGCTGCTGTATGATGCGCAATTCCAGCCCATCGTCGACCGGCTGAAACAGCGTTGGCCCTGCGTCGAGCACTACATCTGCTTTGATAGCCGCGAACATGCCCTCCATTTCGAGGACTGGATCGGGGCCGAGGATGGCAACACGGAATGGGCGCAAGGCGGCGAACGCGATCCCTGCATGCTTTGTTATACCAGCGGCACCACGGGCCATCCCAAAGGCGTGCTCTATGAGCATCGCTCGACCGTGCTCCATGCGATGATGGCGCAGCAATGGGATGCGTTGGGCATCACCCAGCGCAGCGTGATTCTGCCGGTCGTGCCGATGTTCCATGCTGCATGCTGGAGCCTGCCGTGGGCCGGCGCGGCATCCGGCGCCAAATTCATATTTTGCCAGAACAACGATCCGGCATGGCTGTGCGAACTGATGACACGCGAGAAAGTGGACATGGTCGCCGGCGTGCCAACTGTCTGGCAGATGCTGTTCCAGCACCTTGATGCCACTGGAACCGATCTGCCGCCGATCAAACAGATGGTGGTCGGCGGATCGAAGACGCCTCGCGTTGTCTTTGAGCGCCTGATGAAGAGCGGCGTGCGTATCCGGCAGGCCTGGGGCATGACCGAAACCTCGCCGATCGCGACCATGACAGGCGAGCCCTGGAATTGGGACACGATGAGTTTTGAGGAGCAGGTCGATCTGATGTGCAAGCCGGGCATCGTCCCGTTCGGCGTCGAGATTCGCTGCGTCGATCTGGGCGATTACCGCAAGGTCCTGCCGCGCGACGGCAAGACTGCTGGCGCGCTTCAGGTTCGCGGGCCTTGGGTGGTGAAGCGTTATTTCAAGGCTGATGAAGATGCCGTGGGTGAAGGGCAGTGGTTCGATACCGGCGATGTTGCGATTATCGAAACGGATGGCCGCTTGGTGCTGACTGACCGGACCAAAGATGTCATCAAGTCGGGCGGCGAATGGATCAGCTCAGCGGAACTCGAAGCGGTCGCCATGGGCCATCCCCTGCTTGCCGAAGCTGCCGCCATCGGCATTGCCCATCCTAAATGGGATGAGCGGCCGATCCTGGTGGCGGTGAAAAAGCCTGGAGCCGAAGTTTCCGCAGACGACGTCAAGGCGTACCTGGCAGACAAGATCGCCAAGTGGTGGATGCCAGATGCAGTCGAATTTGTCGCGGAAATCCCGCACACCGGCACTGGCAAGATCAGCAAGAAGGACTTGCGCGAGCTGTTCAGGGACTACAAGCTGACCGGATAGACCAAGAGGATGCCGGGATGACTGTCGAACTGCCGCTGTTGCCGATCGACACCCCTGAATTCTCCGCCGATCCCCAGCCGTTCCTGGAAAGCGCCCGCGCGCAGCATCCCTGGCTGGCGCGCTTCTCCCAGGGCTATGCGGTGCATGGTTACGATGCCCATGTCGATCTGCTCGCCGACGATGTTAACCTGGTGCCCGGGTTGGGCCCGATCATCGATTTCTATGGCATGCGTGGCACCTTGTGGGGCCGGTTCATGGACGAAATGTTGCTTTCGGCGACGGGCGATCTCCACACGCGCCTTCGCGCCAGCGTCGCCCATGCGTTCACCCCGCGCCGCGCCAATGAAGTGCGCCCGCTGATGGTCGGGGTGATTGGCGATTTGCTCGACCAGTGGGCGCCGCGGGGCGAGTTTGATTTCGCCGATTTTGCCGCATTTTTCCCCATCACGGTGATGTTCGGGCTGCTTGGCGTGCCAGCCGAGCCGGTGGAGCGCATCCGCCATGCCATCGAGGCGCATGTCGCTACGCTGGCAATCGATCCGTCGACCAAGCCGGCCATGCTGATCGCATGGGAGGAACTGTGGCAATTTGCCGACACGTTGATCATGGAGCGCGAGACCAGCGGCGTGACCGACGAGCAATCGCTGTTGGATGTGCTGATCGCGGCGAAGAATGATGCGAAGCTTGATGAGGTCGAGCTGCGCTTCATGCTGCTGACTGTTATAATCGCTGGCTACGACACGTCGAAGAACCAGCTGACCTGGACGATGAAGCTGCTGATTGACCGCCCGGACATGTATCGCCGCTGCGCTGAGGACAGGGATTTCTGCGGGAAAGTGGTGAACGAGGCGCTGCGGCTGACGGGAATTGCCTCGCCCTACCGCGCGGCGGCGCGCGATTTTAGCTACAAGGGCGTCGATTTCAGGCAGGGCGATATCGTGATTTTCGGCACGTCGCTGGCGGGGCGCGATCCATTGGTGTTTTCCGATCCGCTGGAGTTCGATCCGGGCCGCGCCAATGCCAGCCGCCATGTCGCGCTTGGCAGGGGCGCGCATATCTGCCTGGGGCAATATATCGCCAAGGCCCAGTTGCAGGAAGGTATCCACCTTATCTGCCAGCGGCTGCGCAACCCGCGGATTGTCGGCGAGCTGGCCTGGCGGCCGTTCATCGGGGCCTGGGGGCTGAAGGCGCTGCCGATTGCGTTTGATACGGGGTGAGGGGGCATCGCTTTGGAGCAGTGAATACCGGAACCGGTAGCGTTTGGCGGAGAAGGTGCCCCGTCGCTATCGCTCGGGATTTTTTTGGATGACCGTCCCCCGGACGGTCATTTTTTCCAAAAAACTGGTCGGGGAAAGAGGATTCGAACCTCCGGCCCCTGCCTCCCGAAGACAGTGCTCTACCAGGCTGAGCTATTCCCCGACCGATCGTCTGTCCGTCC
>JANLSP010000256.1:0-4089 GCA_031362485.1 Novosphingobium sp. | reverse complement strand
ATATCGATTTATATCTGGATCCGGTTCGAATGGCAGTTCGGGGTGGGCGCGCTGTTCAGCCTGCTTCACGATGTCACGCTGACTCTGGGTATGTTCGCGCTGACGCAGTTGGAATTCGATCTCAACATTGTCGCTGCACTGCTGACCCTGATCGGCTATTCCTTGAACGATACGATAGTGGTTTATGACCGCATCCGCGAGAACCTGAAGAAATATCGCCGCATGCCGATGCCCGAATTGCTCGATCTTTCGGTCAACGAGACGCTTTCGCGCACCATCGTCACTTCGCTGTCAATGCTGATCACCCTGACCGCGCTGCTGCTGCTGGGCCCCGATGTGATCTTCGGCTTCACTGCGGCAATCACGCTTGGCATTTTTGTCGGGACCTACAGTTCGGTTTACATGGCCGCGCCCATCCTGATCTGGCTCAAGGTTACGTCAAAGAGTTTCGTTCCGTTGGAAACCGAGCTTGACCGGCAGGAAAAGCTGGCGCGCGAACAGGGTTAGATCGCAGCAATCCGCTGATAGTGCGCGGCCAGCTGCGCAGCGTTTTCCTCCCAGCTGTATCGGGCGGCATGCTGCGCGACTTCGGCTTGCGAGGGTGGATTGGCCAAAAGCGTGCTGACCGCCTCGGCAATCGCATCGGGATCACGCGCTGTGATCCGTCCCGCGCTGGCATGGCGCGCGACTTCCCTTGCGCCGCCGACATCGCTGATCACCAGCGGCGTGCCGCAGGCCAGCGCCTCGATCCAGGCATTGGCCAGCCCCTCGCGCTCTGACGGCAGCACGAAGACGGTGGCAGATGCGAGCCACTGCGCCAGCCTGCCGGGCTCGACGCTGCCCAACAGATGAACGCGGGAGGCCACACCAAGATCATGCGCCTGACGATGCAGTGCCGCGGCCTCAGGCCCCGTTCCGGCAATGACAAGGTGAGCGCCTGGCAGCCGGGCAAGCGCCGCTATCGTCAGGTCATGCCCCTTGAGTGCGACAAGATTGCCGACCCCGATAAGCAACGGCGCTTCGGCGGGAATTGCGAGGCCTGCTTCGGAAACCAGCGCGGCGCGGGTCTCGGCGCGGGGCAGGGGACGGAAGCGGCTGTGATCAAGCCCGGTATAGTGCACGGCGATCTTGTCCTCCGCCATGCCGAGCGCAGCCATTTCGCGCTTGAGCGCTGCAGAGACGGCCAGCAGTCCAGCTGCCTGCTCTGCTGCCGCGAGCATGGCCTTGCGGGCAAAACCTTTCGTGCCCCACAGATGGATGTCCGATCCGCGCGCCTTGATCGATAGCGGCAGGTTCAGGGCCCTGGCGATCCGCGCAGCCGCAGGTCCATCGGGATAGAAGAACTGGGCATCTATCAGATCGAATTGCCGCTCGGCGTGGAGGCGTCTTGCGAGCGGCAGCACGGCGCGGGCAATCAAAGCCGGGTTCCAGCGCGGGCCGACGCGCGGCAGCCAAGTATAGCGCGAATAGTGGATTTCGGCGCCCCATTCACGCGTCTGCGCGGGCAGCGCGCATTCAGCCGGGCTGTTGATAAATCTGCCGAAAGGCCGTGGAGCCATTGCGACCGGGTGGACCACCGTCAGATCGACATCGCCGCGCTTCGCCAGGGCGTCGGCCTGTCGTGCGACGAACAGGCCAAAGCCCGGACGTGCGGCGCTGGGAAACAGGGTGGAGAGCGAGAGGACGCGCAAGGGTCAGAGCTTGCGCACCAGCATTTCGGCGCAGGCCAGCCAGGGCGGATTTTCAACTACCACCTGCTTGCTTCCCGCGCCCGGAGGCAGCAGCGCCACCCGCGAACCATCGCGGTCAATCATCCGCCCGAAGGCGAAGCGCCCACCGGGGCGCGGCGCGAGCACATCGCGGTTGAGCAGGCGGGCAAAGTCTTCGGGGTGATGCTGGCGCAGCCACAGCTGGTCGCCGGCGCGGTATTCCCCGGCGCTCGCCTCAACGCTCATCGCCACCAGAACGCCGTCTCCGCCAAGCTGGCTGGGCAGCACCGCATCGCGCGGCGCGGTCAGCGCATCGGCCCCATGTTCGCCCAGCCGCGCGATCATCTGGGGCACCGGGGCATCCTCGCCGCGCACCAGCAGCTCGGGATCAACCGCGAGCGCAGCAGCAATGCGGTTCATCCAGGTGAGCGAGAGTTGCCGTGTACCCGTCTCCAGCCGGCCAATGGTCTGCGGTGTGGTTGGCGGCGAGCATCGGTCGGCCACATCAGCCAGCGTCATGCCCTTTTCGCGGCGGATATCGCGAATGCGGTTGATCATCGGCTTTGCTCCATTAACCAAATCGGTTTTTACTTTCCTACAGATATAGCCATTTGGCAAGCAGCGATTCGATCAACATTGGGGAGAATTGTCATGCGCCGCCAACTCGTCGAGCGCGAACTGACCAGCGAAGGCCCGTCGCACCGCGCGCCGCAGCCCGGTGGGCGCCGGGTCACGGTCAACCTTGCCGAAAGTCCGCTCACCTGGTTGCATGCGCGCGGCCACCTCAGCGATATCCAGTTAAATGCCGGCGAACGCCTGCGCGCCGACTGGGAGCGAGCCCAGATCGCGCCGGGCATCACCATGCGTTGGGATGTGGTGCGGGTGAAGGGAACCGGCGCAGATCGCGGCCTCACCGCCAGCGAGCGCCAGATGGCCGCAAAAGCCCGCTTCGACGGCGCTATTGCGGCGGCGGGGCCGGGTCTGTCCGACGTGCTGTGGCGCGTGGTCTGCGCGGGCGAAGGGCTTCCCGACGCTGAGAAAGCTCTGGCCTGGCCTGCGCGCAGTGGCAAACTGGTGTTGGGGCTGGCGCTGGACCGGGTGGCGGGTTTTTACCGGGTGGGGTGATTAGCTCCCCAGTCGCCCGGCAACGCGCTCACGCAAGGCCGGCAGGACGTCTTGCTCGAACCACGGATTGCGCTTCATCCAGCCGCTGCTCCGCCACGATGGATGTGGTAAAGGCAGAAAAGCGGGACCGAAATCGCGGAATGCGCGAACGCGGTCAGTCAACGATAGGCCCTTTGCCGAGCCGAGGTAGCGCGCCTGCGCATGGGAGCCAACCAGCAAGGTCAGGCGATCCTCTGGCAATTGCGCCATGATCTGATCGTGCCATTGCGGCGCGCATTCCGGCCGGGGTGGCAAATCGCCTGAAATGCCTTTGCCGGGATAGCAAAATCCCATTGGAACCAGCGCGATGCGCGTTGGGTCATAAAATGTTGCGGTATCGATCCCGGTCCAATCGCGCAGGCGTTGACCGCTGGGATCATCCCATGGGATACCCGTCTCGTGGACACGGCTGCCAGGTGCTTGTCCAATGATAACGGTTCGGGAGGTCGCGCTAAACTGGACGATAGGGCGCGGTCCTGCCACAAGATGGTGCTCGCAAAGCCGACTTGCGGCAATGGCGCTGTGTAGCGGTGTTGTCACCCTTCCACAAGCTCCGCCAGTTCCAGCCAGCGTTCCTCGGCAGCGTCCTTCTCAGCCCGCGCCGCATCAATCGCCTTTGTCAGTGCGGCGAATTTCGCCGGGTCTCGGGTATAGAGTGCCGGGTCTGACAGCGCCGCTTCGTCGCGGGCGATATGGGCGGTGAGTTCCTCCACCCGCGCCGGGAGGATGTCGTAGTCGCGTTGGTCCTTGAAAGTTAGCTTGCCTTTTCGCGGAGTTAGGAGCGGAGCGGTGCGCGCCTCGGCCTGTGCCCCTCCACCATCGCTGCGCGATGTTCCCCCTTTCCGTGCTGCGGTGGATTTTTTCCGCTGCTTTTCCCAATCGGCATAACCGCCCGCGACAATATCAACTTTGCCCGAGCCATCCAGCCCTAAGGTCACCGTGACCGTGCGGTCGAGGAAATCGCGGTCGTGGCTGACGATCAGCACGGTACCGTCGTAGTCGGCAATTACTTCCTGCAGGAGGTCGAGCGTCTCCAGATCCAGATCATTGGTCGGCTCGTCGAGCACCAGCAGGTTCGATTTCCTCGCGAATTCGCGGGCTAGCAGAAGCCGGCTGCGCTCGCCGCCCGAGAGTGTACCGATGCGGGCATCGACGAGACCGGGGTCGAACAGAAAGTCCTTGAGATAGCCCTGAATGTGCTTGCGGATGCCGCGCA
>JANLSP010000253.1:0-1581 GCA_031362485.1 Novosphingobium sp. | reverse complement strand
CGCGGAGTGACTTTGCCCACGACCATGCGCGCGGTTTTGCTGACCGGCCATGGCGGGTTTGATCGGCTTGAACTGCGCAGCGACCTGCCGGTTCCCGCGCCCAGGCGCGGTGAGGTTTTGATCAAGGTCGGTGGTGCAGGGGTCAATAATACCGATATCAACACGCGGATCGGCTGGTACTCCAAAGCTGTTGCCGAAGCGACCGAGACTGGCGGCGCCAGCGGAATTGCCGGGGCCGAGGGTGACGGCTGGTCCGGTGTAGAATTCCGCTTTCCGCGCGTTCAGGGCGCTGACGCTTGCGGGCGGATCGTCGCGGTGGGCGATGGCGTTGGCGCGGCGCGGATCGGTGAGCGGGTGCTCGTTGAACCGGTGTTTCGCGGCGCGGACTCCTATGACGTAAGTTATTTCGGTTCGGAGGTGGATGGGGCATTCGCCGAATATGCCCTTGTGCCTTCGGTGCACGCACATCGCATTGAGTGCAGCCTGAGCGACGCCGAGTTGGCGAGTTTCCCCTGCGCCTATTCGGCCGCTGAGAACATGCTAACTCGCATCGGGCTTGCGGAAGGTGAACGGGTACTGATTGCTGGTGCGTCTGGCGGCGTCGGGTCAGCAGCCGTGCAGCTCGCCAAGCGGCGCGGCGCGGAAGTGACAGCGATTGCGGGGGGCGACAAGGCCGGTGCGGTTTGCACACTGGGGGCGGAACGCGTGATACCGCGTGACGCCGATCTCGCCGCACTGTTCGGCAATGAGCATTTTGACGCGGCAATCGACGTCGTCGGCGGCGCGCAGTTCGGGCCCATGCTCGATTGTCTCAAACGCGGCGGGCGTTATGCTGTCGCAGGCGCCATTTCCGGCCCGATCGTCGATCTTGATCTGCGGACGCTCTATCTCAAGGATTTGCGCCTGTTCGGCTGCACCGTGTTCGAGGGTCAAGTGTTTTCCGATTTGATCGGCTACATTGAACGCGGCGAGATCAAACCGCTCGTGGCCGCTACATACCCACTCGCGGAGATCGTTGCGGCGCAAGAGGCTTTCTTGACCAAGCGCCATGTGGGCAAGGTTGTCTTGACGCTTTAATCGATCGTCTCGACCAGTTCTCCAATCCGCCCGACCATCTCGTCGATATGCGCCTTCTCAAGGATCAGTGGCGGCGACAGCGCGATGATGTCGCCAGTCGCGCGCACTAACAGGCCGTTGTCGAAGCATTTGTGGAACAATTGCATCCCGCGTTTGCCGACGCCACCGGGGTGGGCTTCAAGCTCGATGGCGGCGACGATCCCCATGTTGCGGATGTCGATGATGTGGCGCTTGCCCTTGAGGCTGTGGACGGCGTCTTGCCAATAGCCGTGCAAGCTGGCGGCATGTTCGAAAATGCGCTCTGATTTATAGAGATCAAGTGTGGCCAATCCGGCGGCGGCGGCGAGCGGGTGGCCGGAATAAGTATAGCCGTGGAACAGCTCGATCCCGTCGGGCCCGCCTTCCACCACGCCATCGTGGATCGTCCGGCTGACCGCGACCGCGCCCATCGGCACGGCGGCGTTGGTCAGGCCCTTGGCCATGGTAATGATATCTGGAGTGACG
>JANLSP010000247.1:0-6587 GCA_031362485.1 Novosphingobium sp. | reverse complement strand
TGTGCATCGGGCATTAAAGCACCTGCAACAGCTACAGGTAATTTAGCAGCTATTTGCATTTGCAGTAAAGCGCCTTCTTCAATATGTTTGGCACCGAATACATTGTAGTCAACGATGCGTGTGCCATCGACCGGTGCACACGGCACAGGGTGCAAATCAGATTGCGATGCCATGGCGCTCTCAATCCTCTCTCGCAGATTGGCGTTGTCGACGGCCAGGCTACCGCACGCGCGCCGGCAGGGTCAAGCGCCCAGGGCGACGCTATCAGGCGTGAACAATGCTGAATTCGGGCCGGCGCCTCGATGAAGCGGCGTTCGTGGGACTGGTGCGACTGGAAATTTCCGCTTGGCGCAAGCATTAGAATGTGCACAAGCTTGTGTTTCAGCAGGGGGCTTGGAATACATGGTTCGTCGCATACACATCATCGCCGCCGTCATCGCAGCTACGTTTGGGACCGCCCTCTATGCGGCTACTCCGGCCGAGAAAATTGCCGAGCGTCAGGACAGTTTCAAGGCAATCGGTCGTGCCAACAAGGCAATCAGAGACGAATTGGCAAAATCATCGCCCAATTTTGTCGTGATCAACAACAATGCGCGAACTTTGCATATTACGGCCAGGCGGGTCGGCTGGCTATTTGGACGGGACACCGGGCCTCAGGCCGGCGTAAAGACAGCGGCTCTACCGATCATCTGGACTCAGTTTTCAGATTTTCGTTCAAAGCACATACAATTGACCATTGCAGCGCGGGATTTTGAATCGGCGGCTCGTACGAACAATGCCGCGACTATACGGACTGCGCTCCAGACGCTCGGCGGAGCCTGCAAGTCTTGCCACGACGTGTATCGCAAGAAAGAGTGATGGCAGCCCCGCTTCAACTCGCGGGGAACACGCCTGCAGTGCGCAGGGCATCGATCAGATCGGCAATAGCAGCGCGCGCTTCGGCATCGATTGTCGAACCGCCGCTCGGATCAGCCGGCGCGGTCGGAGACAGCCAGCCAGCAGAGTAGCGCTTTTCCTGCCCGGTCGATTTGTCAAGCAGTCGCAAGCCATCTTTCGGCGTCACGAACAGCCAGTTGCCGGACTGACGGCAGGCTATCTTGCCAGCCTGGCCGCTCCAGTCGCCGGTGGGCGAGGCGCCGACCAACCAGTTGTTGCCTTCCACCGGACTACCCGGCGGCGCAGCGGCGGTTCCCTCAATTGCGCAATGGATCAGCGCGTCGGTCAGAGCATGGGCCTCGTTGACGAAGGCCTCCTTCTGGGACTGGCCGGCGAGCGTGGCTGTGCTGTGGCCCGCGCAATGATTCCGGCTCGCCGGCGGCAAACAGTGCAGCCTGTGCGCCGTTGGGCCAGACCAGCCGGCGCAGCGAGCTTTCGAACACGGGGCAGCGATCGGGCGGAGAGACCGCCAGAATACCGCTTTCGCCCTCGACCATCACTGCGCGCGCCTCGCCCAGCGAACTGGCGACCAGTGCGATGCGCGCCGCCGGTTCGGCCTCGGCCACCGCGCGGACCCATTCGGCGCCGGCACGGGTCTTGCCAAAGCCGCGCCCGGCCAGGATCAGCCAGATGCGCCAGTCGCTGTCCGGCGCCAGCTGATCGCGCCGCGCCCAGAGCCGCCAATGCCATCGCAATTCGCGCCGCTCGACATCGTTGAGCACAGCGAGTTCGGCGAGCCGCACTTCGGTTTCGAGGCTCAGCAGGAGCTTCAGACGCCGGCTATGCGTCATCGTCCCCGTCCATCTCGTCCGCCTGGCCGGACATTCTTGCGCGCATCAGGTCAAGCTTGGCATTGATCGAAAGCAGGACCTGCTCGCTATCCTCGTTGGAGCGCATGGCCCGGTGCCGTGCCGCGCTCTCCCGGTGCATCGCAAGCTGGCGAAAGGCGATGGCGTTGTCGAATTTGCGCCCGTCGCTGTCGGCCCCCACGCCGTGGCGCAGGCGATACAGCAATTCCATTTCGAGATTGTCATAACCCTCGCACAGCGCGGACAGCCATTCGCGCGCGAAGTTCGGTTCGTTGCGCCGCACCTTGTAGGCATGGCCGGGTGTGACGCCTGCCAGCCGCGCCGAGCCGCTGACGTTGGACGTGTCGGCCAGCGCACCCAGAAAGATGCTCCGCCAATGCCGCGTCAGTTTGTCGTCTTCGGCCGGCGGCTGAGCGCGCGGTCGCCTCGTCTGTCGGCCCATGCCGTGCAGTATCCCGTCTGATTGGTGATGTGCGCGGCGCCAAGGGGCAATCCCGAATCGGCAAATCGCGATGTTCCTTATTTGTACCGAATGAGCGTGACAATGTCAAGGACAAAGAACCAATACGGTTAGCCTCTTGCCCTCGAGTCCTGCCCCTTCTAAGCAGCCGCACAGTTTCCAGCCCAGAGGAATTCCCCATGCTGCGCCGCCTCTATGACTGGACCATGGCCAAAGCGGCAGAACCAAGCGCGCAGTGGTGGTTGGCGCTATTCGCCTTCGTCGAGGCCAGCTTCTTCCCGATCCCGCCGCATCCAGTGCTTGGTGTGATGTGCCTGGCCGAGCCGAAGAAGGCATTGCGTTTTGCAGTCATCGCCACTCTTGCATCGGTCGCGGGCGGCCTGCTGGGCTATGCCATCGGCCGTTTCGTTTACGACACAATCGGCGTTCAGTTGCTCGCGGCTCTAGGCTTGGCACAAAGCTTTCCGCAAGCAGCAGGCTATCTGTGCGAATACGGCGCTGAAATCATCATGATCAAGGGCGCAACCCCGATCCCGTTCAAGCTGCTGACGATCACTGCCGGTTTCATCGCCATGCCGTTGCTGGTGTTCATCGGAGCCAGCCTCGTCAGCCGCGCCATCAGCTTCATGATCGTGGGCGTGCTGTTTCGCCTGTTCGGTGCATCGATCAAGGCTTTCATCGACAAATATCTCGGGCTGGCGACCGCAGGGTTTGTTGTTCTGGTGGTGGGCGGGTTTGTTGCCGCATCGCTGTTAACCGGCGGTGGCGTCAGGCCGGTAGGCGAGGAATGCCGTGCCATCGTGGTATCGCTCCAGCGAAACTAAGCGCGCTTACCATTTTCCTTGCCCGCATGTTGTGGCATGGCGAATCTCGGGTCCCCTCAGGAGGTTTGCACCATGACGTCGCTGGATATCCGTCCGCTGCAAGATGGCCTTCCTTTTGGTATCCGCATCGGTGGGCTCACTCTCCAGCAGTTGGATGACCCTGCCACCCGGCGCGAAATCGACGATCTGTTCATCAAGCACGGCATGATCGTATTTGAGGACGTCGAGCAGACCGATGCCATGCAGCTCGCCATCAGCAACTGCTTTGGCCCGCTCAAGGAACACCCCGTTAAGGCGCTGACCCGCCCCGACCCGGACCGCATGCCCGGTGTGATCGAACTGCGCACCGTGCCCGGCAAAGGCATTATCGAAGTCGATGGCAAGCAGCGTTCGCACTGGCTGCCGTGGCATTTCGATCATTGCTACAACGATGAACTCAATCGCGCCGGCGTGCTGCGCTCGGTTGAGCGGGTCGAGGAAGGCGGCCTCACCGGTTTTGCCGACGGCATTGCGCTCTACCAGGCGCTGCCGCGCGAACTGGTCGCCCGCATAGATGGCCGGGAAGTGCTCTACACCTTATGCACCCAGTATGACGAACTCCGCTATGGCAAGCCCGCGCAATACCGGATGATCGAACCAAAGCCGAGCTCGGCAGATTTCAAGGCCCAGGCCGCCGCCATGTCGCGTGCAATCCACCCGGCCGTGTGGACCCGCCCGACCGGCGAGAAAGTGCTGCACGTCTCCAGCTACATGGCGCAAGGGCTTGTGGGCGAGGAAAATTCCGAGGGCGACTCCTTGCTTGAAACGGTCTGCCAGGCGATCAACGAAAAGGCCGCAGAGTGCAGCTATCATCACAAGTGGCGCGAGGGTGACATGGTGATTTGGGACAATCTGCGCATGTTGCACTGTGTTTCGGGCAACAATCCCAAGGACTCACGCCTGATGTATCGCACTACGATCAAGGGTGACTATGGGTTCGGGCGGTGGGAGAAACCTGCGCTAGCCGCAGCGGCCGCAGACGCAATGCCCTGACAGAGCCGGAAAAAATAAGGGAGAGTGAATTGGCAAGAATCGAAGTGGGCGGGCTGGAGCTCGACTACGAACTGATCGGCGACGAGGGCGCGCCGCCGCTGGTGCTCACGCCCGGCGGGCGCTATCCGCGCGACACTGCCGGGGTTCCTGAACTGGGCCGGATTTTCGCCGACAATGGCTACCGCGTACTGCTGTGGGACCGGCCGGGCTGCGGCGCTTCCGACATCGGTTTCACCGCGCCCACCGAATCCGTGATGAATGCCGAGGCACTGGTCGGGCTGGTGCAGGCTCTTGGCCTCAGGGACATTACGCTGGTTGGCGGCTCTGCCGGATCGCGCATATCGCTGATGGCGGGCATCCGCATGACCGAGAACGTGCGCAAGATCGCCGCCTGGTGGTTCAGCGGCGGGCCGATTGGGCTTGCCGGGCTCGCCTGGTTTTATTGCGGCGATCAGGTTGCGGCAGCATCCAAGGGCGGCATGGAAGCCGTGGCTGAATTGCCCAGCTGGGCGGATCAGACCGCCCGTAATCCGAGGATCCGCGACATCCTGCTGCGCCAGGACCCGGACGAATTTATCGCCGTGATGCAGAAATGGGCCGCTGCCTTTGGCTACCGCGAAGACACGCCCATGCCTGGCATCAGCTCTGCAGATTTTGCCCGGCTGACCATGCCGGTGCTGCTGTTCCGCAGCGGCAAGAGCGACATGGCGCACACCCGCCGCACTTCGGAATGGGTGCATGAGATGATCCCCGGCTCGATCATCGCCGAGCCACCGTGGGATGATCAAGAGTGGAACTATGTCTCCACTTTCCCTAATGATGTCTCCGCGCGCCGCGGCCGCTTCGAGCGCTGGCCGCTGATGGCACCGCCCGTGCTCGAATTCCTGAAAGGCTAAATCGATGGACGCTGAACTCGAACGCCGCCTGCGCGAACAGTTGGATCGCGATGAGATCCTGAGGGTGATGCAGCGCTATGCGCGCGGGCTAGACCGGCTCGATTTCGCGCTTGCCCGCTCGTGCTACTGGGACGATGCGATCGAAGACCATGGCTCCTATGTCGGCAAACCGGACGATTTCATCCACTGGGCCGATTCGACTACGCTGGCTTTCAAATCGACCCAGCACGGCATCTTCAACCACTTCTGCGACCTGCAGGGCGACGACGCCTTTTGCGAGACCTATTACACCTTCACCAGTGTCGCCGAACGCGCACCGCATTTGATGTCAACCGGCCGCTATGTCGATCATTTCCAGAAGCGGGAAGGGCCGTCGGGGCAGGAATGGCGCATTGCCAATCGGGTCTGCATCATCGAATCGCAGTATAGCCTCGACGATTATGTCCTCAGCCGCCTGGCACCGCCTTCCTACTGCGACGACGAACCCTGCCAGGCCAGCCGCGACCGCAGCGATGTCAGCTACCACCGGCCGCCAGTGCCGCGCCGCCCGAAACCGGCGTGATACAATCTGCGAATTGATCGCAGCGGATAGTTGTTGCAGGATTGGCCTCACCAGAACGGGAGTTGAATTTTTTATGCGTCTATCGATTGCAGCCGTTTCCCTGCTTGCCCTTGGCCTGACTGCCTGCGGAAATCCCGACACGCCCGCCGGTCGCGCCGCGGACGCGCGGCACGAGAACTTCGAGGCGATCGGGGACGCGGCCAAGGCAGTAGCCGATGAGCTCAAGGAATCCTCTCCCGATTTGCCTAAAATTCAGACCGCGGCAGCCACAATCAATGGCTTTGCCCCGAAAGTGGAAAGCTGGTTCCCTGCGGGCAGCGGCCCGGCTGACGGGATCAAGACCGACGCCTTGCAGACAATCTGGGAAAAGCCGGCCGAATTCACACAGGCGGCCGACAAGTTCGTTGCCGAAGCGGCGAAGTTTCAGGCGCTTGCCCAGGCTGGCGATGTCGCAGCGATCGGCGAAGGCATGAAGGCGCTGGGGGGTGCCTGCAAGGGCTGCCACGACAAGTTCCGCGAAGCGGAGTGATCTGACGCTCAGATAATCCCCGTCGCTTTGCCGGCCCGCTCGAACATGCCCAGAATAGTCTGCACCTGTTCGGCAGAGTGTTCTGCGCAAAGCGAGCAGCGCAGCAGGGTCATGCCGGCAGGGGTTGCCGGGGGCCGGGCAAGATTGACGTATAGCCCTTCCGCCAGCAGCGCCTCCCACATTGCCGCGCCGCGCTCCAGATCGGGCATGATCACCGCGATGATCGCGCTTTGCGGAGTTTCGGTGCCAAGCTGAAAACCGTGATCCTTCAGGCCCTTGTGCAAGGTGCGTGAATTTTCCCACAGGTGCGCGCGCTTGTTATGGCCATGCATCAGTTTGCGGATCGAGGTCGCCGCCGTGGCGACCACCGAAGGCGGCAGGCTGGCGGTGAACACATATGGCCGGCAGACCAGCCGGAGGATCTCGAACTTGGGATGGTTCGAAACGCAGAAGCCCCCGACCGTGCCGACGCTCTTGCTGAAGGTGCCGATAACGAAATCGACGTCGCCCAGGCACCCCTGGTCCTCGGCCACTCCGCG
>JANLSP010000209.1:0-4714 GCA_031362485.1 Novosphingobium sp. | reverse complement strand
CCGCCTGATCAGCAGGCCCGGTAGATGCCGTCACCGCGCCAGCGGGCGAGCAGATTGTCATGCACGATCGGGCTCAGCAGGTTGACGTAGGCGCAGCCGACCAGGCCATTTTCCCACCAGACCACTTCGGCTTGCTGAGATTCCAGACCCGGCAGGGTCAGCCAGCAGATCGAGCCCGGAACCATCCGATTGATCGCCATCGCCGAAAAACCGCTGAGCGAGAGATCCTTGACCACGGTCTGATAGCCCTTGGAGCCGGAAACGCGCAGCGATGCCGGAATCGAGATCCGGACGCGCGGTGCGCTGCGATCTTCTTGTGCAGCCACGGAATAGCTGTCTCTGGATTCGTAAATCGTTGTCATGACAGTGTCAGCGACCAGCGCTCCTCCCGGCGGAAAACCTTCGCTAAAAATGGAGGTTAAAGGCTTCTAAAATCCTACGATGACTAGTTAATAGATTCGTGCCAACCACTATCAAACTGTTCACCAAACAACGTTATGAGCCGTTCAGCCACCACTTCAGGAGGCTTCAGCGAGGCAGGATCTTCGCCGGGATAAGCACGAGCGCGCATGGCCGTGCGGGTGGCGCCGGGGTTGACGATAGCAACCCGGATCGAGGTGATATTGCGCGTTTCCTGCGCATAGCATTCCAGCAGCACTTCGCCCGCTGCCTTGCTGGCGGCATATGCGCCCCAATAGGCGCGAGGCTGCGTGGCAACCGAAGTCGAGATGCCGATTACCCGCGCGCTTTTGCTCGCGCGCAGCATCGGATGAAAGGCGGCGAGCAGGGCCTGGGTGGCCAGCGCATTGGTCGTCAGCGCGGCAGAGAAGGCACGCGGATCGATATCGATGACGGACGTAAGTGTCGGCAGCACCGCAGCATTGATCAGCAACATGTCGAGTGCTTGCCAGCGCTGGCTGATAGCAGCGGCCAGCCGGGCGATGCCGTCGGTTTCGGTAAGATCGAGCGGGGCAATCGTGGCCTGACCCCCAGCGTCATGGATCCGCTCCTCGACGGCCTCCAGCGCTCTGGCATCGCGCGCTGTGAGCACAACATGCGCGCCGGCTGCCGCCAGCGCCGCAGCAGTCGCCGCGCCGATCCCCTTGCTGGCGCCAGTGACCAGCGCCACTTGGCCTTCAAAAGGCTTCACGCGACTTTTTCAACCGGCAAGGTCAGTTGCGCCGGGGTTTCGCGGTCGGCCATGTCGGTCAGCCGGGTGGGATATTCACCGCTGAAACAAGCGTCGCAATATTGTGGCTGGTCGCTGTTGCGCTCAGCTTCGCCCACAGCGCGATAGAGCCCGTCGATCGAGACGAAGGCAAGGCTGTCGGCATGGATGAATTCGGCCATGCCCTGGATGTTCATCCGCGCGGCGAGCAGCTTCGAGCGCTCGGGCGTGTCCACCCCATAGAAGCAGCTGTGCTCGGTCGGCGGGCTGGCAACGCGCATGTGCACTTCGGCGGCGCCCGCATCGCGCATCATCTGGACGATCTTGAGTGAGGTGGTGCCGCGCACAATCGAATCATCTATAAGGATGATCCGCTTGCCCTCTACCAGCGCACGATTGGCATTGTGTTTGCGCTTGACATCGGCATGGCGCGCGCCGTCCTCGGGTTGGATGAAGGTCCGCCCGACATAGTGCGAGCGGATGATCCCAAGCTCGAAGGGAATCCCGGATTGTTGGGCGTAGCCGATGGCAGCGGGCACGCCGCTGTCTGGCACGGGGATGACGTAATCGGCGTCGACCGGCGCTTCCTTGGCCAGTTCGATGCCGATCTGCTTGCGAACTTCATAGACCGAGCGCCCGCCGGTCACCGAATCAGGCCGGCTGAAATAGACGTGCTCAAAAATGCAGGGGCGGGCATTGTGCGGGCCGAACGGGCGGTGGCTGGTGATCCGCCCGTCCTGACGCACTTCGACCAGTTCGCCCGGTTCCACTTCGCGGACGAAATCCGCGCCGATGACATCAAGCGCCACGGTTTCGCTGGCAAAGACCGTCGCATCGCCGATACGGCCCATCACCAGCGGACGAATACCGAGCGGGTCGCGGCAGGCGATCATCCGTTTGGGCGTCATGCAGATCAGCGAATAGGCACCCTCGACCATCCGCAGCGCATCGACGAAGCGGTCTAGCAGCTTGGCAAAACGACTGGTGGCAATGAGGTGGATGATGACTTCGGTGTCTGAAGTCGACTGGAAGATTGAGCCCTTGGCGATCAGCTCGTGCTTGAGGTGCATCGCGTTGGAAATGTTGCCATTGTGCGCGATCGAAAAGCCGCCGCGGGCCAGATCGGCGAACAGCGGCTGGATATTGCGCAGGCCCGATCCGCCGGTGGTCGAATAGCGCACATGGCCCGACGCCATATCGCCGGGCAGCTCGCCAAGAATGGTGTTGTCGGAAAAAACCTGCGCGACGTGGCCGATGCCCCGGCGGATGTAGAATTCAGTGCCATCATAGCTGACGATGCCGACGGCTTCCTGGCCGCGATGCTGGAGCGCGTGGAGGCCCAGCGCGGTCATCGCGGCGGCATCCTTCGCGCCGATCACCCCGAAGATTCCGCATTCCTCCCTCAGCTTGTCGCCGTCCAGGTCGAGGAATGGGTGTGTCAAGTTCATCGAATCGTCCGGCTCCGGCGGGCTAGAGAGGGCGCAATTGGGCTTAACCGGCCCCGAAAGCAAGGGCAGTGATCGGACTTGCACACTTGATCGCCGCCATGCCGGGCATAGGTGGCGGCAAGCCATTGCCCAAGGCCCGCGATCGCCCTAAGCCTTGTGTCTCCTGAATTATAAACTGCCGAGCCCCCGCTTGATCCTCACCCCTTTCGAATGGACTATCGCCAAGCGCTATATGTTGCCCGGGCGCGGCGAGGCGTTTATTGCGCTGGTCGCGGGCATCAGCCTGGCGGCGGTGATGCTGGGCGTTGCCGCGCTGGTCATTGTGATGAGCGTGATGAACGGCTTTCGGGCCGAACTGTTTGACAAGATCGTCGGGCTTAACGGCCATGCGATTGTTCAGGCCTATGGCGGGCGGCTGGAAAACTGGCAGCAGGTACTCAAGGAAGTCCGTGAAACGCCGGGCGTTGTCAGCGCCTCGCCGCTGATCGAGCAGCCCTTGCTCACCACATTCAACGGCCGGGTCGAGGCGATTCTGGCGCGCGGCAATACGGCGGAGGATATCCGCCGGCTCGAGCCCAAGGTGACGATGGGCAACCTGTCCGATCTTCAGCCGGGTGCGGGTAAAGTCGCCATGGGCGCGCGGCTGGCCGAAAATCTCGGCGCACGGGTCGGCGATACGATCACGGTTATCAACCCGCAGGGCCGCGCCACTCCGTTCGGCACCGTGCCGCGCGAGATCGGCTATGTGGTCTCGGCAATCATCGAGATTGGCGTCTATGACTACGATAATGCCTTCGTGGTCATGCCTATGGCCGACGCGCAGACGCTGCTGCTGACCGGCGATTCGGTCGGCATGATCGAAGTGAAGACCGATGACCCAGACAACGTCTCCGAAATACTCGCCCCGCTGGCGCGAAAACTGGCCGGGCAGGCGGTGATCTCGGACTGGAAGACGATCAACGCCTCGCTGTTCGAGGCGTTGGCGGTGGAGCGGGTCGCAATGTTCGTGGTGCTTTCGATCATCGTATTGGTAGCGGTGTTCAATATCCTGTCTTCGCTGATCATGCTGGTGCGCGCCAAGACGCGCGACATCGCCATCCTGCGCACCATGGGCGCGACGCGGCGCTCGCTGCTCAAGATTTTCGTCGCCACCGGTTCGCTGATCGGTGTTCTGGGGACGATTGCCGGGCTGATTCTCGGATTTGTCTTCCTGTTTTTCCGTCAGCCGATTGTGCGGCTGGTCGAATTGCTCACCGGACAGAACCTGTGGGACCCCTCGATCCGTTTCCTCACCGAACTGCCCAGCCGCAGCGATCCGGTCGAGATCGTCACGATCAGTGTGATGGCGCTGGTGTTCAGCTTCCTCGCCACGCTCTATCCGGCATTTCGCGCGGCGAGCACTGATCCGGTGCAGGTGCTGCGCTATGAGTGATCTGCCAATGGACATGGTCGTCAGCGTGCGCGGCCTCGCGCGCTCCTTCGAGCAGGGCGGGGTGCGCATTGACGTGTTGCGCGGAGTCGATTTTGATGTCCGCCCTGGCGAGATCGTAGCACTGCTCGGACCTTCGGGCTCGGGCAAGTCGACCATGTTGCAGGCCATCGGCCTGCTTGAAGGCGGGTTTTCCGGCTCGATTGCCATCGCCGGCGCCGAAGCGAGCAAGCTCGACGGCGATGCGCGCACCACCGTGCGGCGCGACAGCATCGGTTTCGTCTATCAGTTTCATCACCTGTTGCCCGATTTCACGGCCATTGAGAACGTGATCCTGCCGCAGTTGGTGGCGGGAAAATCCCGGGGCGATGCCGAGTTGCGCGCCAGTGACCTGTTGGAGGCATTGGGCCTTGTTGAGCGTCTGGATCACCGCCCCAGCCAGCTTTCGGGCGGCGAGCAGCAGCGCGTTGCCGTGGCCCGCGCCCTTGCCAACAAACCGGCTTTGGTCCTGGCCGACGAGCCGACCGGCAACCTCGACGAAGCGACGGCAGACAAGGTGTTCCGCGAATTCGTCAAATTGGTGCGCGAGGAAGGCAGCGCGGCAGTGGTCGCAACGCATAACGAGCGGCTAGCCTATGCCATGGACCGCGTGGTGCGGTTGCACGAGGG